>JAUWPX010000077.1 GCA_030611395.1 Bacteroidota bacterium
TGCAGCTCCATTTGCTCTTTTTGTTAATGTAATGCCAAGAATCTCAGAAGTTTTAATAGCGTCGCTTCCAAAGGTCTCGTAAAAGTCCCCTACCCTGAAAAGCAATATGGCATCAGGATGTTTACTCTTCAGCCTGTTGTATTGCTTCATCAGGGGAGTTTCAGCATATTTTACAGAATTTCCCACTATCTGATTTTATCCTTTAAGATTCTACAAATTTAAAATTAATCATATAAGGAAAAATTTGAAAAGCATAAAAAAAGGGATTGCCATATAAAAACCTCATATAGCAACCCCGTATTTATCAATAAAGTCAATATATAAATTTAAATAAGCACCAAATAACAAATTACAAAATACAAATAAATTACAAATTCAAATACCCAAATCTCAAAATCAGCAATGTAACTGTTTGGTTAATTGGAGTTTAGACAATTGATTATTATTTACTCACATAATAATTAATTTTCAAAGGTGTTCCCCGAAAAAAACGGGGCAGGCTATGAGGTCACTTCGTTCAGTTGATATTTGATGCTTGTTATTTGTAATTTTTATTAAACACTTTTAATGATTTCAGGTTTTGGAAAACCTTTATAGCTATCCTTTGATTTTTCCATAGCCTCATCATCCAATTTCAAATTTGATAATTCATTATTTAAATACTTCTGATATGAAAACAGATCAATATTTCCATGTCCGCTCAGGTTAACCAGTATCACCTTCTCTTTTCCTTCTTCTTTGGCCTTAACTGCTTCCTTTATGGTATAAGCAAGAGCATGATTGGTTTCCGGGGCAGGAATTATCCCTTCAGTTCTTGCAAAGAGGATTCCTGCTTCAAAAGCTTCAAGTTGATTAACTGCCACAGGTGTTATCAGATTTTCATTGATAAGCTGACTTAATGTTGGCGCAATTCCATGATATCGCAGTCCCCCTGCATGAATAGGAGGTGGAATAAAATTATGTCCCAGACTGTGCATTGCCAGCAGTGGTGTGTAAGCTGCTTCATCCCCGTGATCATAAACAAACGGGGCCCTGGTCATCGTGGGACAGGCTTCAGGCTCGACAGGATAAATATCAATTTCTTTTCCGTTAATCTTGTCGTAAACGTATGGATAGGCAATACCTGCAAAATTGCTTCCACCTCCCGCACAAGCAATAATCACATTCGGATATTCACCAACTTTTTCAAGTTGTTTCTTTGCTTCAAGACCAATAATGGTTTGGTGGAGCATTACATGATTCAGCACACTACCCAGGGAATAACGGGTTTTTCCGGTTTTATCAGAAACTGCAGCTTCTATAGCTTCACTAATTGCAATGCCCAGACTACCGGGAGTATCAGGATACTTTTCCAGTATATTCCTGCCTGCCTGTGTTGTATCACTGGGGCTTGATATACATGTGCCTCCCCATGTTTCCATCATAGTTTTTCTGAATGGTTTTTGGTCAAAGCTAATACGAACCATAAAAACATCAACATCTAATCCGAATTGGCTGCCTGCAAATGCCAGTGCACTGCCCCATTGACCTGCTCCGGTTTCTGTTGTCAGTCTTTTTATACCAAATTTTTTATTGTAGTAAGCCTGGGGAACTGCCGTATTAGGTTTATGGCTACCGGGAGGACTTACACTTTCATTTTTTAAATAAATACGGGCTGGGGTATTAAGAGCTTTTTCAAATGAATAAGCCCTGATCATTGGTGCAGGTCTCCAGATCGCCAATATATTAAGCACCTCTTCAGGTATATCAATCCATCTTTGAGTACTAACTTCCTGTTCAATTAAATTCATGGGAAATACAGGTGCAAGAGCCTCAGGGCCTATTGGTTTTCCATCGGGGCCTAAAGGAGGATTCAGCTTTATATCAGCTGCAATATTGTACCATTGTCTTGGAATTTCATTTGGTTGTAAAATTATTGTCTTGTTTTTCATGATTTTGAGTTTTTAATATTTAGTAATTGTTTCTGGTTACTGGTTCATTTATTCATTCCATTATTCCCCTGTAGAAATAGCTCCTTCGTCGCATTTCACAGGGCAGGCATTATTCCATCTACACCACAGAAAAATAATACGTTTGAGCCAGATAATAATATAAAAAAGCATATACGGTATGGATTAAAAAAAAAAGCCGCGGGAGCAAATCCCGCGGCTTTTTTTTACAACTATTAATGGTAAATGATCACCTGCATGAACTTCTCCTAATCCGGAAAATCATTTGCCACCACCAGTTATATGTAAAAAACTTGTTCATATTTTAAATCTATTATTCAATTAAGGAACAAATAAAAGGATTTTTATTAAATAAAAAAAAGATTTCTGTTTTTTTTTTAAGATGCGCATGCATCCTCTTTTAAAACATTTCAAAATCAGTCGGCAGTATGTTATATAAATTATTATGAGCTGATAAAAAGTATTTTTCTTTTTTTAAAAAAATTCTATCTTGCCGTTGCCATTAAATAAATCACCTTAAATAATTAGTTATATGAAAAAAGTATTAATTCTCGGTGCCGGAATGGTTGCAAAACCAATTGTCCAATACCTGTTAAAGGAAAATTTCCATGTAACAGTTGCTACACGTACAAGATCTAAGGCAGATTTAATGATTAAAGGTTTTTCAAATGGAGAAGCCGTTGCCTGGACTGTAGATGATGATGTCACTCTTGACAAGCTAATTGCAGAACATGATCTTACAGTTAGTCTGTTACCATACGCCCACCACCTTAATGTTGCCGGTAAATGCATTAAACACGGTAAGGAAATGGTTACAACCTCTTATGTTAAACCGGAAATGAAAGCTCTTGATCAGGAAGCCCGGAATGCCGGGATTATTATTCTTAATGAGATAGGACTGGATCCGGGGATTGATCATATGTCTGCCATGCGGATTATTGATCACATACATGATAAAGGCGGCAATGTGGATGAGTTTTACTCACTTTGCGGAGCTCTCCCATGTATTGAGGACGCAAATAACCCATTTATGTACAAATTTTCATGGAGCCCGAAAGGGGTAATTATGGCAGGTAATAACGATGGAAGATACCTGAAACATGGAAAAGAAATCTATGTTTCATCAGAAAACCTGTTTAAAGACACTTTCATGGTTGACTTTCCTGATGTTAGTAAACTGGAGGTATATCCCAACAGGGATTCCATTGATTATATTGACATTTATAAAATTCCTGAAGCAAAGACAATGTTCAGGGGCACTTTCAGGCATAAAGGGTGGTGTGAAACACTGGATGTTATGAAGAGAATGAACCTGATCACCTATGACAAACTTAATCTTAAAGGGAAAACATTTGGGGAGATGACAGCAAAACTTATTGGTGAAAAAACAGCTGATAATTTGAAACAGAAAGTAGCCGGATTTCTTGGCATCGATGTCAATGCACATGCTTTAAAAGCTATTGAATGGCTGGGATTGTTTGATGCTAAACCTGTTGGCAGAGAAGAAGATTCGCCATTTGAAGTGGTATCTGACCTTATGCTGGATAAAATGTCACTGGGAAAAGAAGAACGTGATATGGTAGTTATGATGCATACGTTCCTGGCTTCCTATCCTGATGGCAAGAAAGAGGTTATTAAATCAAGGATGCTTGATTTCGGTTCGCCGGCCACTGATACGTCAGTTGCCAGAACAGTTGCTCTACCTGCTGCTATTGCTGCTAAAATGATCCTGAATGGCAAGATAAGTATAAAAGGAGTATACAGGCCGGTACTTCCCGGGATATATAACCCGGTACTTGACGAACTTGAAAAAATTGGGATCAAGATGGTTGAGGATTATGGTCTTCCCGAAAGTGAAATGATTAATTAATTGACTCTATACTATCAAACCATCTTTCATAACCAGCTTTCTGTCAGCAATATTTGCCAGGTTTTCATCATGAGTAACAATCACAATTGTCTGGTTGAATTCGTCTCTGAGGCGAATAAATAGTTTATGCAATTCCTGTTTGTTTTTTGAATCGAGATTTCCGGAGGGCTCATCGGCAAGTAAAACAGCAGGATTATTAACCAGAGCCCTGGCTACAGCAATCCGTTGTTGTTCACCTCCGCTTAATTCAGAAGGTTTGTGATCAAAGCGATCTTCAAGTCCCAGAAAGTCCAGCAATTCTTTTGCTCTTCTTACCGCCGATGATTTAGATTTCCGTGCAATAAAAGCAGGGATACATACATTCTCCAATGCATTAAATTCCGGTAAAAGATGGTGAAACTGGAATACAAAACCAATATTCATATTCCTGAACCTGGAGAGTTGTTTTTCTTTCATGGAATTAACTTCAACACCGTCATACTTAACAAAGCCGGAATCGGACCGGTCAAGTGTACCGAGAATCTGAAGGAATGTTGTTTTGCCCGCACCACTGGCACCAACTATTGACACAATCTCTCCCTTATTTATCTGCATATTGATACCTTTTAGAACCCGGAGGTCACCAAAAGATTTCTTAACATTATCAGCAACAATCATACGGAAATAATTTGTTATTATATAACAAAGGTAATAACGCTTATATATAGAAGTTTTAATGAAAAGCAGTATCAGTCTTCTTTTGTCAGATCGTCTTTAAATTTATTAACATCTTTTGTAATTTCCTTTGACTGGTCAGTTATTTCTTTCTTAATATCATCTGTTGCTTTCCTGAATTCACGCATTCCTTTTCCCAGTCCTTTGGCAATTTCAGGTATTTTATTGGCACCAAAGAGCAACAAAACAACAATCATTACTATAAATATTTCCTGCCCGCTAATGAATAATAGATGGCTCATCATTTTTTTGTTTCAAACAACAAAATTAAAAATTAAAAATTAAAAAATTATATAACATATAACAATTAACATAAAAAGTTGGCAAAAGGGGGTAGAACATTGAGTTGAGGGCTTCATAAAAGCTTAGCTTATACTTTATGAATTAACAAATTAACCAATTAATCCTAATAAAGTCTGCAGTTGGTAATCAGTCCGCAATTGGCAACATAAATGGAACACTGATTACATAGTTACAACAGATAATCACGGATAAAAGATAAATGTATAAGGTTTTTACTATTTATGTTTCTTTCCCCGAAGTACTCTAATGGTACCGGCTTTTCTAATGGTATCAAATACAACAGGAGTTGCAATAAACAATGAAGAATAGGTTCCAACTATAATACCAACAAGAAGAGCAAAAGCAAAGCCGCGAATAACCTCACCACCAAAAACAAATACTGACAGCAATACTATAAAAGTACTAAGTGAGGTACTAAAAGTACGGCTAAGAGTACTATTCAATGCCAGGTTCATAATCTCTGCTCTTTCACGCTTACGATAAATGCCTATGTATTCCCTGATCCTGTCGAATACAACAACAGTATCATTAATTGAATAACCAACTACTGTAAGGATAGCTGCAATAAAAGCCTGGTCTATTTCAAGCGAGAAAGGCAGCATCCCATAAAAAATGGAAAAGATTCCAAGAATAAAAAGAGAATCATGCACAAGGGCTATTAAAGCGCCAAGACCATATTGCCAGTTTCTGAACCTGAGAAGGATATAAAGGAAAATAAAAACAAGCGAGAGAAATATTGCCCATACAGCCTGTACTTTAATATCATCCGCGATGGTTGGCCCAACGGTTTGTGAACTCTGCCGGTAATCAGACAGAAATTCATTTAAAGAAACATCACCACCAATTATTGGCAAAAACCCTTCATGCAATTTTGCTTCCACTTCATTGTCAGCATTTTTGTCTTCTATCATAAACTTGGTAGTAATTTTCACCTGGTGATCATCTCCAAATATTTTCACTCCGGGCGCTTCGTTAAAGCTTACAGCAAGATTGCTTTTGATTTCCTCGATATCGGCTTTCTGTTTCAATCTCACAACATAGCTCCGTCCTCCGGTAAAATCAACACCTGTATTTAATCCGCGTGTAAAAAGAGAGAAAACTCCTAATAGAATAACAACACCTGATATTACATAGAATATTTTACGTTTAGCCAGAAAATCAACCTTTGTGTTTTTGAAAGCTCCTTCAGTAATCTTTGTAGCAAATGTAAGCTTGTTGTTCCCTGAAAGTGCCTGTAGAAAAATCAGGCGTGTAATAAATATTGCTGAAAACAACGATGTCAGAATACCAATTACCAGTGTAGTGGCAAAGCCTTTGATAGGCCCTGTACCAACCAGATAGAGAACAATCCCTGTTAATAAGGTTGTTACGTTTGCATCAATTATAGCTGAATATGCATTCTTATACCCATCAGCAATAGCCAGTTTAATACCTTTTCCTGCTTTTAACTCTTCCCTTATCCGTTCAAATATTAACACATTGGCATCAACAGATATACCAATTGTAAGAATGATCCCTGCAATACCAGGCAGTGTGAGAACTGCACCAAGTGATGCCAGCACACCAAGAAGGAAGAACATGTTAACAATAAGGGCAATATCTGCAACTAACCCCGCTCTGCGGCTATAATAAAAAACCATATAGAGCATAATCACTAAAAATGCGATCAGGAAAGAATTTAGTCCTGAATGAATAGCTTCTTTACCCAGGGAAGGACCAATAATTGCTTCCTGAATAATATTTGCAGGAGCAGGAAGCTTACCTGATTTAAGTATATTTGCAAGGTCTTCAGCTTCTTCAATAGTAAAGTCACCCGTAATTTCGGAACTACCACCTTTAATTTCATTTTGCACCGTGGGCGCTGAACGTACATAACCGTCAAGAACAATTGCAAGGCACCTGCCAACATTCTCCCTGGTCATCCTTGCCCATGTTTTTGCACCTTCGGCATTCATTGACATATTAACCTCTACAGCTGACGAATATTGACTTTGTGCTGTTCTTGCACTAGTAATTACATCACCATTCAGAGGAGCTT
>JAUWPX010000303.1 GCA_030611395.1 Bacteroidota bacterium
TCCAGTTTTTTCTGAACATTACCGAAATCATCAAGTTGAGTGGTTATAATAAACATCCCATCTTCATTTTCAATTTCTTCTGCACCGGCATCAATAATTTCAAGCTCAAATTCATCAGGATCCATATCTTTCTTCGGAACAGTAAATACTCCTTTTGTTTCGAACAGGAAACTCAAAGAGCCATTAGTTCCCAGGTTACCTCCGCTTCTTGTAAATATTGACCGTATGTTACCTACAGTCCTGTTGTTATTGTTAGTAAGACATTCAACATATACTGCAATTCCGTGTGGAGCATATCCTTCAAAAGTAACCTCCTCATAACTTTCATCATCACTTCCGGCTTTACTTATTGCCCGCTGTACATTATCCTTGGGCATATTAGCTCCCTTGGCATTTTGTACTGCCAGTCTTAACCTTGGGTTAATATCAGGATCAGGACCACCCTCTCTTACAGCAACATGGATCTCTTTAACAATACGCGAGAATACTTTTGACCGTTTAGCATCTTCAGCGCCCTTTTTCCTTTTAATAGTTGACCATTTACTGTGTCCTGACATGTTTTCAGTTTTTTAGTTTGCTGATACAAAATTACTAAATTTGCGAAAATTTTATGTCTAAAATGACAAACAAAATAATATCCCCTGCCGGGCATATATCCGATCTTCTTCCTGATAAAAATAAGCCACTGGTTTATATTGAAACATACGGATGCCAGATGAATGTAGCAGACAGTGAAATTGTACTGTCCATACTGGCTGAAAACGGATACGGTATTAGTTTTGATCCGAAACAGGCGGATGTTATCCTCGTTAATACCTGTTCAATCAGACAGAAAGCCGAACAAAAAGTTTTCAAAAGACTGGATGTGTTTTCCCGGATCAGGAAAAACAACCCGGATACACTGGTAGGCGTCATCGGGTGTATGGCCGAAAGGCTCAAAGAACAACTGTTAAATAATTTCCAGGTGGTTGATCTTGTTATTGGCCCTGATGCATACCGGAAATTACCCGATCTTATTAAAGAAGCCGGCACAGGACAGAAAGCAGTAAATGTCCTGCTTTCCCACGAAGAAACCTATGCCGATATCAGTCCGGTAAGAATGGATAAAAACCGTGTATCAGCTTTTATTTCCATAATGCGCGGTTGTAATAACATGTGCACCTATTGTGTTGTGCCATATACAAGAGGAAGGGAAAGAAGTCTTGATCCGCGAATAATACTCAGAGAAGTAAATAATCTTACCAGACTTGGATATAAGGAAGTTACTTTGATCGGTCAGAATGTTGATTCATACCGATGGAAGCCGAAGGAAACAGATATGGAGATTCCGTTCTGCCAGCTACTGGAAAAAGTTGCTGAAGCTGTACCTGATATGCGAATACGATTTTCCACATCCCATCCCAAAGATTTGTCAGATGATGTTCTCTCGGTTATGAGCAGACATAATAACATCTGTAAACATATACACCTGCCTCTGCAATCAGGAAGCACCCGCGTACTTGGTTTAATGAACCGTGGTTATACGCGGGAATGGTATAGTGAACGCATAAAAGCTATCCAAAAGTTCCTCCCGGATTGCTCAATCTCAACTGATATTATTACCGGATTCTGTTCTGAAACTGAAGAAGAACACAAAGAAACATTAAGCCTTATGGAATGGGCAGGGTTTGATTTTGCTTACATGTTCAAATATTCTGAAAGACCGGGGACCAAAGCAGCAAAGAAACTGAAGGATGATGTGCCTGAAGAAGTAAAATCACGCCGTCTTACAGAAATTATCGAACTTCAAAACAAATTATCAAAAATAACAAAAACAAAAAATGTAAATAAAGTTTATGAAGTTCTGGTTGAAGGCACTTCAAAAAAATCAGAGAATGACCTGTTTGGAAGAACCTCTCAGAATAAAGTAGTCGTTTTCCCTGGAAAAAATTATAAGCCGGGAGATGTTATAAAAGTCAGAATAAATAATTGCACATCTGCAACATTGCTTGGAAAACCTGTTTAAGTAACCCTATTTCACAACCTCAGCTACTTTTTCCGGATACATGCATTCAGAAAAAGCATCCTCTAATTCAAGAAGCCTGAATAACTCCTTTACTTCTAAGGATACATTAGTAAGAAAAAGCCGGGAATTATATTTATTAGCTACCTCATGGAGTTTATGAAGTGTATTAAATCCTGATGTATCGATAAATTTAATTCCCTTTAGGTCAAGCAGTAATTCTGCCTCATTTTCGTTCAGAAGCTGAATCAGTTGTTTTTCAATGATCCTTGAAATAGTTGTATTTAAACGATTTATCTCAAAAAAAGAAACAATAAACCGATTGTTTTCTCTTTCAATCTTTAACATATGCAGTTAAATATATTTAATTCCGTGCTAAAATAAAATGGTTTAAAATTGATTTGGTTTAAAAAATCGTGAAGTTTTCAACAAAAAAAGACTACTTATTAACTACTTTCAGAGACAGTTCCCTGAGTTGCTCATCTGACAGGACTGAGGGTGTATCAATCATAACATCTCTCCCGGCTGTATTTTTAGGGAATGCAATAAAATCACGAATAGAATCCGAACCGCCAAATAAAGTCACCCATCTATCGAATCCAAAAGCAATTCCACCATGAGGTGGTGCACCAAATCTAAACGCATTCATAAGAAACCCAAATTGTTTTTCCGCCTCTTCATGCGAAAAGCCAAGGATACGAAACATTTCAGCTTGCTCCTGCTTATCATGAATACGAATTGATCCTCCTCCAATTTCCACTCCGTTTATAACAAGATCATATGCATTAGCACGTATTTTTCCCGGATCAGTTTTAAACAGATGAAAATCATCCTTAATTGCTGAAGTGAAGGGATGATGTTTAGCATGATACCTTTGGGATTCATCATCCCATTCCAGTAATGGAAAGTCA
>JAUWPX010000312.1 GCA_030611395.1 Bacteroidota bacterium
GCTTGTACAAATGGCTGATAAATACTTATTTCTCTCCTCAATAGAAAGGACTTCCTTTGTTAACAATTCAGAAAACCCGACAATAGCATTCATTGGTGTTCTTACCTCATGAGACAGGTTATTTAGAAAAGCTGTCTTCAACCGATCAGCCTCTTCTGCTTTTTCCTTTGCTATTTTGAGTTTTTCCTCATATTGTTTCTGTTTGGTTATATCGGTGTAAATAAGATAAATGCCTAGTTGTCCTTCTTCTATTTCTATAGGAGTAGAGATAATTGAAACAAAGACATCTTCATTACTTTTTTTGATCCTTACTGCATTACGGGTAATTGTTCTTCCTTCCCGAACGCCTATATAATCTCTCCTTACTGTTTCTTTGTCTTCTTCAGGAACAATTACATCTGTTAACCTTCTGTTAATTAACTCCTCACTGGAATAGCCAAACATTTCAATAAACTTCCTGTTTACACGAGTAACTTCTCCTCCAATATTAAGCAAAGCAATTGCTGCCGGCGATGATTCGAATAGTCTTTGAAAATATACTTTTTCCTTTCCTTTGTTTTTTTCAGCTTCTACCGGTTCGGTTATCATAGACTTACCTGATTTAATCATTCTTCCAAAGGTTTACGAGTTAACTTTATTCTTCAACCCCTCTATATAGTTGGTAATATTTCCCAAATTCCTGTTCGGTTTTTTTCTTTAATTCCCCCTTCTCATACGTGCTCGTGAATCTCATGAGATCCTGAAGTATCTGCAATGACATGCTCTTTTCATACCTGGTTGCTTCCTGAAATTCAGCATCCATAGAAAAATAGTATTCAAGATCTTCGGTAGTCACAGATAACAAATTCTCTGCAATGGTATCAGCTTTCCCTTTTGCTCCAGCCATATAATAACCTTCAACCAGTCCGGCTGTAAATAAATCATTAGGCAATTTATCGAGAGGTAAAATTTCAACACAACGATCAAGAACTGTTATTGCAGAATCTCTTTTCCCATCAGAGGCTAATGATTTTGCCAGGCGTGCAAAATTATTTCTCACTCTCATTACTGATATTGTCCTGCGCGTATAATAATCCACGAAAACGTCCGGCTCATTTACTCTGCCCCAGCTGAATTTATTTACCAGGTTATCATACATAACATCCGGATTTATCCGTCCATAATCAATAATACCACTTCTTGCAGTTTTTATTGGAACCAGCCGGTATGCAAATCCTTCAAGCTGAAAATAATCTTCAAGTCCAATTGCATCATCATGTCCGCCGGTTACAAAATATACAGGACGATCCCAGTCGTTCTGAGCAAGAAAATCAATCAGCATCAACTGGCTTTTTAAAATATAGTTTCTGTTTATGGTAATATCAATATATGGAACTATTTTATCAGCATTTTCCTTAGCTACAGTACCATTAGCCAGAACCATGGTTTTATTTACAGGTATCCTGAATTTTTTTGTCGGTATATAATCAATCCACTCGTTATCCCTGGTTCTTATTTTTGTCCCCTTGTCATCATTTCTTACGAAATCAACAATTTTATCAATCTCTGTGAATTGATCTACCCGGTCAATAATAAACACCTGGTTATTTGTTCCATCCTGATATTTTTCCAGGGGCAGAGAAAGAGGAAGAGCTTCAGACTCATATGCTTTTTTTGTCATCTGTTCTATATACCAGTCTGTATTAAACAACATCATGTTTACCACGCGAACATCAGTTCGTATTCCTTCAACCTCCTGTGCATACCATAACGGGAAGGTATCGTTATCCCCGTTTGTAATCAAAATGGAATTTGGAGCACATGAGTTAAGGTAATTATAAGCAATATCTCTTGCAAAATATTTCCCTGAACGGTCATGATCAAACCAGTTTTCCCTTGCCATTATTCCCGGAACAAGTATTAGCCATACCAGTCCGCTGACTGTAGCCGCGACACTACCGGGAATAGATTTTTTCATAAAATCATAAGAAGCCAATACACCCAAACCAATCCAGATAGCGAAAACATAGAAAGAACCGGCATATGCATAATCTCTTTCCCTGGGTTGGTTTGGATACTGGTTAAGATAAACCACAATGGCAATACCGGTCATCAGAAATAAAAGTGACGTAACCCAGAAATTCTTCTTATCTCTCTGAAGCTGGAATAATAATCCCACCAATCCAAGAAGTAATGGTAACATATAATACTTATTCCGGGATGGAGTATCCATACTTTTTGGCAAAGCGTCCTGTGGACCCAGGCGCATTTCATCCAGGAAATCAATTCCGCTAATCCAGTTTCCTTTTAAGGGACCTCCATGTCCCTGAATATCATTTTGCCGCCCCGCAAAATTCCACATAAAATAGCGGAAGTACATATGCCCTATTTGATAATTGATGAAAAATCTGATATTTTCAACAAATGTGGGTTTGTATACTGTTTTCGTTTTTCCTGATCCATCATTAACCGCTACCGGAATACCTTTTATTCTTCCCCAATGACGATATTGTGTTTTATGATCGGGTTGAGAACTCCACATTCGCGGGAAAAAAGTCATAAAACGTTCATCATATTTAACTTCCGCATCGTATTTTATAATCTTATATTTGCCATTTCTGGGTCTGTATGTGGGTTTCCCATCTTCATAATCCGGTGCCGGCGCATTGAAATACTGACCATATAACAGGGGACTGGAACCATACTGTTCCCTGTTAAGATAGTATAACAATGAAAAGACATTTTCCGGATTGTTTTCATCCATCGGGGGGTCAGCCAGAGAACGGATAAATATCATTGTAAAAGAAGAATATCCAATAAAAATTACAGCGGCACTTGTTAAAATGGT
>JAUWPX010000150.1 GCA_030611395.1 Bacteroidota bacterium
AACAGCTACTTTTGCTATTGTGAGAAATCAACTGAAGGAACAAAACAGGGAAAGTGCAGCCGCAATGATCATGATAGGAGGATGGATTGAAGCATTATATATCGCAACCGAAGCATTATATAATGAAGAAGACCCTGATCCTGAAATTATTGCTATTATCGCTGAACAAAAATACTCTTTGAATTCCCTGGTAAGTTTTGCTAAAAACCATCACCAGGATCCGGAGGTTGCAATTTATTACAGGAAATTAAGATTGTTACAAAACTATTTCAGGGAATTTGATATTTATTATAAAAAAAATGATCTCAGGATTGATACAGTTAATAAAGTAATCGTTACATCAGGGAACAAGATAGATATTACTAAAGAAAATATATTGCAAATAAAAAAACTAATTAGAAAAACCAGGGAAGAAATTATAAATTAGTACTGCGTTTCATTAAAATATATACATATATTTCTTTATCCAAAAATTCAAAATGACAAGTAACAAATAACAACTTAACGAAGTGATCTCACAGCCTGCCCCGTTTTTTTCGGGGAACACCTTTAAGATTAATAATTTTGTGAGTAAATAAATATCAAATCCTAATACTTGTACTGAGTATAATCGAAGTATTCAAAAAATGGAAAAAAAGGAGTAAAAATAATATATCGACTAATTCTGTTTTGATTTTTGATTTTTTAGTAATTGGAATTTATTTGAGATTTTTTATTTGATTATTTTTCAGATTAATTATTGTATCTTTAAATTATTATTATTCAAGTATAAAGCGAAGAAATAAATGAAAAACACAAAAATTATCCAGGCCTTTGTTTTATCTGTGATAATAGGAGGACTTCTTTTTACAGTCTATTCCTGTAAACCACAGTCAGATAAAGATAAAACCGAGAAAATAGCACTTCTGAAACCTGTAGCTAAAGAAGTAATAGAAAGTGAACTTAAAGAGTTTATATATCCTCTGCCAACATCATTTGAAGTTACAGAAATGATAAATGATCTGGAACTGGGTTATGACATAGGAGTATCAAATTTTACAGAAAATGCTGATCAATATTTCACCGAAGAAAAAAAAGCTATAAACCTTGGTGTTTATGGTACTGATCTTGCCTATGCCAGTACCTACCAGATGAAACAGGAAGTGATGCTATTCCTTGAAACTTCCAGAAAGCTCGCTGATGATCTGGGGATTGCAAGTATTTATGATGAAGGATTTATTAGTGAAGTAGAGAACAGTATTGATAAAAAAGATGAATTGGTTGATATTATCACAAATTCATTTTACGACATTTATTCACAATTGAATCAAAATGGGAAAGCAAATCTTGCTTTTCTTGGTGTAGCAGGAAGTTGGGTAGAATCTCTGTTCATTACAACCCAGGTCTCTGCTAATGTCTATCATAATATCGGACTTGTGAAAATTATTCATAAACAAAAAACCTCATTGGGGATGCTTATGGATCTTTTAAATGATAATAAAGGGGATGAAAAAATTGATAAAATGATTATAGAATTAACCCCTTTGTATAATATCTATGAAACAGTAGATGAAAATCTTAGTGAAAAGCAGGTTAATGCTATAGTAACGGAAGTTGAAAAATTAAGAACGCAACTCGTTGCTAGTTAGTTTAAAAACATATTATTTTAAGCCCATACTTGCGTATGGGCTTTTTTTATTTTATTATTACTGTTAGTTTAACTATTTTGTGTAATACTGCGAGATTCTAATGCCATGAGTGAGTCAATTCTTAATGCTTTAATGCACCTGTTCGCTATTGTTGCTATAGTGAACAGGAAAGAGGTTACACAGAAGGGCAAAACAATTGTGAAAGTATTTCTGAACCGTTACCTGAACGAGTCACTTACAATAGAATACCTGAAGCTTTTTGATAATTATCATGATTTCTATAAACGTGAAGGGGCACAGGAAAACCGGAAAGATCAGCAAAATAACCAGTCTCTTATATCATTCCAGACAATAAATGTTTGCAGACAGATAAGTATAGAATTGCGTCGCAATGAACGGATAATTGTTTTGCTGCAATTAATTGAATTTGTTAATGAAGATAATGTAGTAACAGAACAGGAAAAAGAGTTTATTAGTATTGTTGCACGGACTTTTAACATTTCCAGTGAAGAATTCACAGATATTCAGACTTTTATTCTTGGAGAAGAGATAGAAAAAATAAACAGGGAAAATTTGCTGACTATTGATAATCGTATTACAGAATGGTCGGATAATATTGCCTGGTTTATGACAAAAACGAGACAGTCACATCAGGAAGAGAAGCATCTGTTCAGAGAAAACCTGTATGGAAAAATTGAAGTGTTGTTTATCCGAAGTATTAATTCTTATGTGTATAAATATTATGGCGGACTTAATTTGTTCATGGAAGGACGTAAGATAATTCCTGAACTGCTTTATTTTTTTAAACCGGGATCTATTATAAAGGGACCAAATATAAAATCGGTTTATTATCATGATGTTGCCGCCAGATTTCTTTCCGAAAAACCGGGTATCATCTTTTCAGGAGAAAAAATCGAATTTAAATTTAAAAGGAGCGAAAACGGGATACAAGAATTTAGTTTTTCTGAAGAATCAGGTCAGCTTATAGGAATAATGGGTGGCAGCGGTGTTGGAAAAACCACTTTACTCAATATTCTGAATGGCACCCAACCACCTAATAGTGGACAGTTGATGATTAATGGCCATGATGTTTATCGTTACAGACATATTTTCAAGGGTCTAATTGGATATGTCCCACAAGACGATCTGTTATTTGAAGAACTCACGGTATTTCAAAACCTGTACTATAATGCACGACTCTGTTTTAGCGATTCAGATAAAAATGAAATTATTAATAAAGTTTTAAGCATCCTGCGGGATTTGGATCTTGAAGACATAAAGGATTTACAGGTTGGTAATCCACTTAAAAAGTTAATTAGCGGAGGACAACGAAAAAGATTAAACATCGGTCTTGAATTAATGCGTGAGCCGTCTGTACTATTTATTGACGAACCTACTTCCGGATTATCATCAAGTGATTCTGAAAAGATCGTATTCCTGTTAAAGAGGCAGACAGAAATGGGGAAGTTGGTTATTGCAAATATTCATCAACCTTCTTCAGATGTATTCAAACAGTTTGATAAAATATGGATCCTTGATCGTGGAGGATATACCATCTATACAGGGAATCCAATTGATGCTATTGTTTACTTTAAAAAAACTATTGCACAGGTAAATGCAGCCGAAAGTGAATGTCCAACATGCGGCAATGTTAACCCGAACGAAATACTAAGGATTATTGAAACAAAAAAGATAGATGAATTTGGACAACCTTCGGGAGAAAGAGTATTTTCTCCTGAATCATGGTACAGAAAGTACAAAGAAAAAATTGAAACGAATAATTTAGTAACGAACAAACAAGATACTCTACCGGAATCTAATTTTAAAATCCCCGGGGCATATCAACAGTTCCGAACTTTTCTTGTAAGAAATATTCTGGCAAAAATCACAAATATTCAATATATAGTTCTCAACTTATTTGAAGCACCTCTGCTGGCATTTATCCTGGGATATTTCTCTAAGTATGTAAAAGACTCTGCATACATATTTTCTGAAAACAAGAACTTACCGGTATTCCTGTTTATGAGCGTAATTGTTTCATTATTCATGGGTATTACTGTTAGTGCAGAGGAGATTATTCGTGACAGAAAAATATTAAAACGGGAATCTTTTCTAAATCTTAGCTGGGTAAGTTATATAAATTCGAAAATCTTCTATCTGTTTATTCTTTCTGCAATCCAAACCCTTTTATTTGTTATTGTTGGTACTACAATTCTTGAAATAAAAGGGATGACTTTGATTTTTTGGATTGTACTTTTTACCACCTCCTGTTTTGGTAATATGATAGGATTGAATATTTCTTCAGGACTGAATTCAGTGGTTACAATTTATATTTTAATTCCATTGATCCTGGTTCCCCAAATGTTACTCGGAGGTGCTATGATCTCATTTGATGATCTTCATAAAAGTATTACAAATGAAAAAGTCACCCCTGTAATTGGTGATATTATGACAACCCGGTGGGCATATGAAGCGCTTATGGTTGAGCAGTTTAAGGGCAATAAATTCGAAAAATATTTTTTTGATCAGGAACAGATAAATCAAACAGCTTCTTATTATACTTCATTCTGGTTGCCCAATATTGTATCAAGAATAGATGAATGTTTAAGAATTATTGAAGAAGACAGGGAAAACATAAATCTGACAGGAAAACTTAAAATAATTAAAAATGAATTGGATAAACTTCCGGTTAACCCTGACTTTAACCTTCCGCCATTTGAACATAATGATTCTATTATAAAGGAAAAATTCACTCCCGAATTGGCAGAGGAAATAAAACACGGATATCTATATTTTACTGTTAGAACATATTTTATTGATCTGGCAAACCAGGCTGTTGCAAGTAAAGAAAATAAATATCAGTCACTGGTTGATTCTTTGGGAAAAGATGCTATGTTACTATTAAAGCAGAGATATTATAATAACCAGATTGCTGATGTTGTAACGAATAAAAATGAGATTGTAAAAATAATTGAAACAGGAAGTGAGCTTGTTAGAAAAAAAGACCCTGTTTTTATGAAGCCGGAATCAAACATAGGACGCGCACATTTTTATGCCCCGGTCAAAATAATTAATAATCAACAGGTAGAAACAATCTGGTTTAATATCATATTTATATGGCTTACTTCCACTATACTTTATTTTGCATTATTGGCAGATGTGCTGAGGAAACTTATGAATTATTTTGAGAATATTAAACTCAGGCGAAAACAATAGAGGGAAGAATGGA
>JAUWPX010000313.1 GCA_030611395.1 Bacteroidota bacterium
GACAATGCTGTCAGCATGGAATTGGGAGAAATATTTAAAGCAGCAACAAAAAAAATAAACAGATGAAGCATATAGTACTTATCACAGGAGGTGCAGGATTTATCGGATCACATGTGGTCCGCAGATTTGTCAATAAATACCCCGATTATCAAATCGTAAATCTTGACAAACTGACCTATGCAGGAAATCTTGAAAACCTTAAGGACATTGACAGAAAAGAGAACTATATTTTTGAAAAGGGTGATATAGTTGACCAGGAATTTATTTTTGATCTGTTCAAAAAATATGATTTCACAGGGGTTATCCATTTAGCTGCCGAATCGCATGTTGATCGTTCAATTACCAACCCGCCAGAATTTATTTACACAAATATAATCGGGACAGTTAACCTGCTGAACGCGGCAAGGGAACTTTGGGGCAACAACCAGGAAGACAAATTGTTTTATCATATCTCAACCGATGAAGTTTACGGATCATTAGGCAAAGAAGGATATTTTGTTGAGTCAACTCCTTATGATCCCCGCAGCCCTTATTCTTCTTCAAAGGCAAGTTCTGACCACCTGGTAAGGGCTTATTATCACACATTTAACCTTCCGGTAGTCATTTCAAATTGTTCAAATAATTATGGCCCAAACCAATTCCCCGAAAAACTGATCCCCCTGGCTTTTAATAACATAAAAAACAACAAGGAGATCCCTGTTTACGGTAAAGGGGAGAATATACGTGACTGGCTTTATGTTGAAGATCATGCCAATGCCATCGACCTGATATTCCATAAAGGCAAAACCGGAGAAACATATAATATTGGAGGCAATAATGAATGGAAAAATATTGACCTTATTCGTCAGCTTTGTGAAACAATGGACCGTAAGCTCGACAGGAAACCGGGAACCTCAGCAAAACTCATAACCTTTGTAAAAGACCGTGCAGGGCATGATCTGCGTTATGCAATAGACTCAGGAAAAATTCAAAAAGAGGTGGGATGGAAACCTTCGGTTAATTTTAAAGAAGGACTGGAGAAAACAGTTGTATGGTATCTGGAAAACACCGAATGGCTTAACCGTATTATATCCGGAAAATACGAAGAATACTATGCAAACCAATATGTAAAAAGATAACTTTATTCTATTATTCCATTTAATCATTCAGCTATTTCCCTTGACCATTTTCATTCTTTCAATTAACTCATTCCCCAGAAAGGATTTTTTCTCAATGTGGTCTTTAATCGCTGATACCTGTTGATTCTTTTCAAAATCACCTCTTACCTGAACAAAATCAAGAAGCCTGGTATTTTTATCTCCATCAGCACCAAAACCTGTTTGCTTTGAAAGCGTAAATTCTTTTCTGGCATCATCATAAAGCATCTTGTCAAGATCTGTAACACTCTTCTGCCACTTGTCCGTTAATTGGATAATATCCTCCGCCGTAAAATCAGCCAGGTTCTTCCCTGTTTCTTTTTGTATTATATCAATAGCCCAGGTCCACTCATAGGTATAATAATTATTATGCAGGGATTCAAAGACCTTACGAATATCCTTTAAAGAATCAATTTTCCCCTGCTCAATATCATTCATTAATTTACTAATCTCATCAACAGGGGCAATAAGTCCTGCCAGATCAACCCATTTCCCTTTTCCAATTGCAGTATCAGGCTTCAGCCTTTCCCTTATCTCCCGGTTATTTCTGAATTTAGCTATTTCCAGTCTTTTGATCAGCGAATTCCCCAGAAATTTATCAATCCCCATACCATACAATTTTATCCCCCTCTCAAGAGACGCTTTGGATATCTTTGTATTCTCATAAGTATAGAAATCACATTTTTCACCTGAATATTCTTTAAGCTTAATAAGCAGATCGCGTCCTGCTATCATTTTGTTTATTGTGTACGGACTGAGCAAATTAAAATTTATGAAGTCGAGTTTCCTGGTATCCTTGCGGCGGTCTCTCCTGGGCCATTTTTGGGCATCCCTGATTGTTCCAACACTACGCAAATTTACACCAGGAGCAAGTATGCTTTCATCCTTACTTTCCACAATATACGAGAATGGCAGATCAGACGTATCAGAATTTTTATAATGCCTTCCCATTACCAGCGTAAACGGACCAACCTTTGCAGGCCATAAAAGATAGGAATTGCTGGTGGTTTTTGCTCCCCGCTCAACAATACCCTGATGTATTGGTCCGAGTTTATACATATGGTTACTTTGATTTGAACCACTTCCTGCATTCATAAAAGAAAACATTCCGGCAATAAGTAAGGTAGACTTATGGTGGGTAACAGTATAGGGTCCGGCAAAAAGAGAACAGGCCTCTCCGTGGTAACCGGCACAATTTGCAAAAAACAAAGAGTTTTCAGCTGAATAGTGTTTTTTTAACACACATGCCTGCCCGATAAAGCATTTTTCAATAACTGTCGAATCTGATACAGTGGCACCTGATGACACTATAAAATCTTCCATAATTACACCGGGACCAATATAAACCGGATCAAAAGAATTGGAATTGATACTCCCATTGGATAACATCTCTACCCCTTCAATAAAAGTGTTATCCCCGACAGATACATTCCTAATGATCCTGGAATTTGTGATTCTCACATTATCACCGATTTTCCCTCTATCCGAAGTTACTTTTTGTGTGTAATCCCCGATCATCTGAAACAGTTTTTCGATCACATCCGGACGATGACGGTACAATACCAGAATATATGCCAGATGAGCTGATAATTCATTAAAAATCGGAAGGTTTCTTCCCCCGGTTTCATCCAGAACATTCACTAAAACACCATTACCAAACGAACTTTCTTCATTCACTTCAATA
>JAUWPX010000193.1 GCA_030611395.1 Bacteroidota bacterium
TCCCCTGACGCTCGATGCAGTTGAGCATAACGATGGTGTTTCCAGGAAAATAACGGGTTTTACTCTGCCACTCGGTGCAACGGTTAACATGGACGGAACAGCATTATATGAATGTGTTGCAGCGGTATTTATTGCCCAGGCATACGGTCTCGACCTTAGCCTGTTTCAACAGGGGCTGGTTGTAATAACCGCTTTGTTGGCTTCTATTGGGGCTGCAGGTGTACCTATGGCGGGAATGGTAATGATCACTATTATTCTATCAGCCATTGGACTACCACTGGAAGCTATTGGGTTGATAATATCTGTTGACAGGATACTGGATATGTTCAGAACAGCTACCAATGTGTGGAGTGATACCATAGGGGCACTTGTTGTAGCACGTACAGAGGGTGAGGTTTTTAATGTGTCGCTGACGGGTTCAGGAAAAGGAAAAATTTAAGTAACTATCAGAAATTAAATCCAAATCTAATAATAGGACTATTATACAAAGAATTAGCTGTTTCATTCAGATTCCAGAGGACCATTATATTTACGGATGCTCTGTCAGAAAGAGGCTGACTGATACCACCGCCGACAAGAACTGATTTTAACCAAAACCGGCCTTCACTGCCTGTAAGGTCAAAATATTGCCGTTCAAGATTTAAAGCCTCATATTCAGCATGTGCAAACAACCCTCCATGAAATCCGAGAGGAATAAACTCGTCAAAGTCACCAATAACAATAATCCTTAAAAAAGTTCTCCCTCCGTAAATGTGTGTATAGAATTTGAATCCGGCATAATTCTCGCCATATAACTGGTATTTCGGTCCTGCTGCTACAGAAAACCATGGAAAAATACGATATCCGGCAATTGGTGAAACCTCAATATTTGTAATTGATCCAAATTGTAAACCAAAATTTCCACCAAAAAAGAATCGCCTGCCTTTACCCGATCTATCTCCATCAGCCTGGGCAACAATGGAAATAGCAATAAAGAAGAAGAACACTGTAGAAATAGTTAATCTTTTAGTTTTTAATAACATATAAAATTAATAAGTTAATGCGTAACCTTGCCTTCTCAATTTAAATATAAGATAAAAGCGAAAAGATAAAAAAAATATCAAAATACTTTCAACTTATTCTACTTAATTTACACAGACTGTCATAAGCCTTACGAAAAACCATGAAAGATTGCTTCACTTTGTTCGCAAAATCCGTATACTTATTATGCTTTAAGTGTATGTACAGGTTGTAACCGGAATATGAAACTTTACAAACTTTATAAACTTTATAAACTTTACAAACTCTATGAACATTATTATTACGGGAGCAAGTCGTGGGATTGGACGCGAAACAGCAAAGATATTTGCTGCCAATAAAGAGAACCTTATTATTGTAATTTCAAGGAATAAGGATAAATTACATAATCTTATGATTGAGTGCAGGGATAAAGGAGCGGGGAAAATAATTCCATTAGTTTTTGACCTTGAAAATATAAAGGAAAATGAAAAGAAAATCTATGATTTTGTTATCGGACATATGAAGTCGGTTGATATACTGATAAACAACGCGGGATTCCTGCAAAAGACCTTATTTACAGAAACATCCAATGATACAGCAGAACGTACTTTTAATATTAACTTTTTTGCTCCTGCTCAATTAATAAACCTGTTATTACCCCTTATGGGAAAGGAAAAAAGAAGTCATGTATTAAATATCAGCAGCATGGGAGCGGTTCAGGGAAGTGCAAAATTCCCGGGTTTGGCATACTATAGCGCCAGTAAGGCTGCAATTGCAAATTTAACAGAATGTCTGGCTGAAGAATACAAAGAACATAATACTGCCTTCAATTGCTTAGCACTTGGATCTGCTAATACTGAGATGTTTAATGAGGCTTTTCCCGGTTATAAAGCAGCTGTATCAGCACAGGAAATGGCTGATTTGATATCGGATTTTGCAGTAAATGGACAAAAATATTTTAATGGTAAAATAATACCCGTATCTGTAAATACACCTTAATACACTTTACATTCTACCTCGCCCTTCATGACCATTAAGACATTCATTACCAGAGCCTTCATCTCATCCTCGCCTGGGTAAACCACCACTTTAGAGATATGGGCTACCATAGTTTTGATATAATCAACTATTATACTATTATGAGCAATACCTCCTGTTAATATAATAGCATCAACATTGCCTTTCATTACAGCACCCATTGCACCAATCTCTTTAGCTACCTGGTATGCCATAGCATTAAGGATAAGTGTTGTCTTTTTATCACCGTTTTCTGCTTTCAATCCGGCTTCATAAGCATCATTAGTGCCCAGATAAGCAACCATTCCTCCCTGACCTTTAATCATCTTCATCACATAATCCAGAGAATATTTTCCACTAAAACACAAGCGGGCAAGATCGCCGGCAGGTAATGTACCACTTCGTTCCGGAGTAAACGGTCCATCCCCGTCCAGTGCCTGATTTGCATCAATTACACTGCCTTTCTGATGTGCAGCAACAGAAATACCCCCTCCCATATGAACAATTATCAGGTTCAGCTCTTCATATTTCCTGTCAAGGAAACCGGCATATGCCCGTCCCATAGCTTTATGATTCAGAGCATGAAAAATAGACCGGCGTTCAAATTCAGGATGACCGGAAATCCTTGAAACTTCCTGAAATTCGTCTACTACAGTAGGATCGGCAATAAATGCTCTGACTTTTCTGTTTTTAAATGATGTGGCTATATCGTAGGCAATCAGTCCCCCAAGATTACTTGCATGTTCACCATATGTACATTCTATCATATCTTTCCGCATCTCTTCATTCACTTCATATACACCTGATTCAACCGGTTTTAGTATACCTCCGCGTCCAACAACTGCTGAAATTTCATCAACTTTAGCATCACCTTTTTCCAGCTCTCCAAGAATGATTTTTTTCCGGAATTCAAACTGATCAACAATTCTTTCAAATTTATTAAGGTCTTCGAGAGGATGCCTGATTGTTTTTAAGAAACTTGATTTCTGATTAAAGTAAACTGCAATTTTTGTTGATGTTGAACCCGGATTTATTGCAAGAATTCGATATGCATCCATAGTAGTTATTCTATAAAAAGCTATTCAGACATAAGAGATGCAAGTGCAATAGAATTTAGTTTTGTCAGCACGCTATCACCTCTTGAAGAGAGTATAGCAGGCACACGTGCACCTGCAACAACAGCTGCCACCTCCCCGTCTGCCAGTTTTGTATGGAATTTATAAAAAACATTTCCTGATTCAATATTCGGGAACAGGATACAATCAGCATTACCGGCAACTTCAGAGTCTATCTTCTTAATTTCAGCACTTTCCTTATCAATAATTACATCCAGAGCAAACGGTCCGTCGATAACACCACCTTTAATCTGCCCCCGGTCACTCATTTTTGCTAACACAGTTGCGTCAACGCAAGCCTGCATTTTTGGAAGAATTTGTTCTGTTGCTGCCAGTACAGCCAGTTTAGGCCTTTTGATGCCAAGCGAATGTGCTGTTTTTATTAAGAATTTTGCTATAACAATTTTTTCTTTCAATTCGGGTTGAGGAATAATAGCAACATCACCTATAACAAGTAGCTTATGATAATTTTTTAGTTCCACCACAGAAATATGGGTAAGAATAGCTCCATGATCCATCAATCCATTTTCTTTATTAAGGATAGCCCGCATATATTTATCGGTACTAACCATGCCTTTCATAATAAGGTCTCCTTTACCGCTGTTAATAAGCTGAACAGCCTTTACAATAGCATTAGATTCATTTTTTTCATTAAAAATTGTAAAAAATCCAGGATTTATACTTTCTTTTTCACAAACCGATTCAATAATTTTTTTATCACCCACAAGAGTGGCATCAATAATTCCTAACTTAACTGCTTTGTGAATAGCTTCAATAGTATGTGCATCGTTTGCAAAAGCAGCTATCAGGCGTTTCTTTTTCCCTGATTTCAGGGCATCAAACATTTCATCAAGCTTTTTTATCATTTTCCGGTAAATTATTGATTAAT
>JAUWPX010000410.1 GCA_030611395.1 Bacteroidota bacterium
ATTTAGGTTTAGTTTTTGTTGTTGATATTTTTAGCTTATTTTTGGTGGCAAACCATTTTATGCCGGGACAATATTTTCTATAACAGTTGTACGTATTTAATTCAATTTTGTTACTTTTTAGGTGCTTAATGGTTGGCTAAGATAAAATTAATCTGAAGAATTCTATAAACTTTAATCTTTTTAAACAGAATTTATGTATACAATCGGATATGATATTGGCAGTTCATCAGTAAAAGTTGCACTATTTGATACTTCTGACGGTTCTTGTATAACATCTGCATTTTCTCCTGATGAGGAAATGACCATTTCTGCTCCACGATCAGGATGGGCTGAACAGGACCCTGAAATGTGGTGGAAGCATTTAAAAAATGCCACAAAAAAAATGTTCTACGGAACACATATTGATAAAAGAAATATAAAAGCAATTGGTATTTCTTACCAGATGCATGGTCTGGTTGCTGTAGATAAGGAACTTAATGTTCTGCGTCCTTCAATAATCTGGTGCGATAGCCGGGCTGTTGAAACCGGGAAAAGGATTTTTGAAGAACTTGGTACTGAAGAATGTTTGTTTTCTCTGCTTAATTCCCCGGGTAATTTTACAGCATCAAAACTAAAGTGGGTTAAGGATAACGAACCCAAACTTTTCGAAAAGATACATAATATCATGCTCCCGGGTGATTATATTGCTAAACGAATGACCGGGAATGTACAAACTACTATTCCCGGACTATCAGAAGGGATATTCTGGGATTATAATAGAAATGAAGTGTCGGGCATGTTATTGAATTATCTGGGGATACCGAATGAAATATTTCCTGAAATTATTCCGACTTTCTCAGACCAGGGTGTTTTATTAAAGTCTGTTTCAGATGAACTCGATTTGCCACATGGTCTAAAAGTTACATACAGGGCAGGTGATCAGCCTAATAATGCATTTTCATTAAATGTTCTGGAACCCGGTGAGGTTGCTGCGACTGCAGGAACATCAGGGGTAATATACGGTGTAACTGATCAGGTGAAATATGATCCTGAATCAAGAGTCAATAGCTTTGCTCATGTGAACTATGTTCAGAAAGATCCACGGATTGGTGTGCTTTTATGTATTAACGGAACAGGCATATTAAATTCCTGGTTAAAGAATAATGTTGCTGATCCGGGAACCGGTTATGAAGAAATGAATAAGATTGCATCCGGTGTGTCTCCCGGATCAGATGGTTTGCTGGTATATCCTTTTGGTAATGGTGCTGAGAGGGTATTGAATAATAGGGATATTGGTTCGATAATTATGAATCTGAATTTTAATATACATCATAAAGCACACATGTTCAGGGCAGCACAGGAAGGAATAGCATTTTCGCTTAAATATGGAATGGATGTTATGAAAGATACAGGTATAGAAACAGAGGTTATCAGAGCGGGAAATGCAAATATGTTTCTTAGTGACCTGTTCTCTCAAACTCTTGCAACCCTTACCGGTGCTGTAATTGAGCTTTACAACACTGATGGTTCGCTTGGTGCCGCCAGGGGAGCGGCAATAGGTG
>JAUWPX010000374.1 GCA_030611395.1 Bacteroidota bacterium
ATATTTTGAATTTTCCTTTTCACATAGCAAAACGGTATCTTTTTTCTAAGAAGTCAAAAAATGCAATTAATGTTATTTCTGCAGTTTCTGTGGCAGGGGTTGCAATTGGCACAATAGCACTTATTGTTGTTTTGTCAGTATTTAACGGTTTCGACAACCTGATACAATCGTTATTCAACTCCTTCGATCCCGACCTGAAAATTTCTTCTGTTATAGGAAAAACATTCCCTTCAAACAATGAAAAGATACAAATGCTTGAAAAGGCTGATGGAATTTTATTTCTCACCGAAGTTGTAGAGGAAAACGCTCTTCTTAAATATGATGAGAGACAATATATCGCTACAATAAAAGGTGTAGATGAAAATTTTGTTAAGATGAGCGGGATTGATAGTATGATTATCGACGGGGATTTTACACTTGTCAAAGACGGTAAACCTTACGCGGTTATAGGACAGGGCGTAGCTTTTAATCTGGCAGTAGGACTGAATTTTATCTCCCCTGTGATCTTTTATGTTCCGCGAAATACCAAACTTATCTCTATGAATCCCGCCATGGCATTTAATCGCAAATATATTTTCCCTTCCGGAATATTTGCTATTCAGCAGGATTTTGATTCGGAATATGTGATTGTTCCTTTGTTTTTTGCCCGTGATTTACTTGGTTATACTAATGAAGTTAGTGCCATTGAAATAAAAGTTGACCCGGCATATGAGACATCTGTGGTTCAGGAAAATATTAAGGAATTGCTGGGACCGGATTTTTCTGTAAAGAACCGTTTCGAGCAACAGGAGCTGTTGTATAAGATCATGAAATCGGAAAAATGGGCAATCTTTCTTATACTTACTTTTATTCTTGTAATAGCTTCGTTTAATGTAATCGGTTCGCTTACAATGCTTATTATCGAAAAGAAAAAAGATATTGGTATTTTACGCAGCATGGGAACAAGTCTCTCTATGTTACGACGGATTTTTCTTTATGAAGGATGGATGATATCCCTGTTTGGAGCTTTCGCAGGACTGATACTGGGAACCCTGATCTGCTGGGTACAACAACAGTTCGGTATTATTAAGCTGCAAGGTAGCGGTTCATTTGTTATTGACGCCTACCCCGTTAGTATTGAGATACTTGATCTGATGTGGATTTTTCTTACAGTCCTCCTCATCGGCTACCTGGCTGCCTGGTACCCGATAAGATATATTACCAAACGATTTCAACCTTAAATCCCCCCTCTTCCCACTCTTCAGTATCATAAGTTTGGAATGTCTGACTCATAATCCCTGCTTGTCATTTGCTTTAGCTTTAATAATGGCTTGCCAGGTTTGTTAACTACCAATTTGTCGACTGAAGATTGCCGACTGCCTACTTATTTATAGGCTTTTACTACCAACCCTGTACCGGTTTTATGAATTTTATTAACATCGAGGATGTTCAGTAAAAGAGCCAATGGAAAAGTGATCAGATAATAAAACGGAAGAATAATAAAAAATATTTTACTAATATTAAGAAGAAGAATCGGATACTTCATAGACAATTTCCATGATAACTGCCCCGGTTTGCCATAAGTATAACGCGTATTAATATTATTAAAACCTGCTTTCTCCAGTTTCATTTTAATTTCATTAACACCATATCCATCCCTTACATGTTCTTCAATAAAGGAGTTACTATGATTGTGAAAAACATCCGATCCTCCTTTATCTGATGGCGTAGATATTAATAACAACCCCCCGGGTTTAAGAGAATTATAAAAATTTCCGAAAACAACTTCATCATCCTTAATATGCTCCATCACATCAACCGACAAGATAAGTGAATATTTTTCTTCTTCAATAAAATTAACCAGATCAGCCATTTCAAAAACCACCCGGTTATCCCGGTTTATTCTTGTAAAAAAACGATTGCAATCATCAATTTGTTCTTTCTTTACATCTACAGCCCTGATATTCCATGCCGCAGAAAGACCGGACATGAAAAAAGAGTACTGACCATAACCGGCACCCGCATCTAAAACATTAATCTTTTCAGCACT
>JAUWPX010000307.1 GCA_030611395.1 Bacteroidota bacterium
ACTATTTTCCCGTCATGAGAAACATTAGCACCACCAATACGTCCAAATTTCCAAAGAATTTCGGGGGTTATTCGTCCGTTATTTATTTCTTCTTCAGTAAGTTGATTAGAGAAATCAGATTTTGTTTCATTTTGGGATATCGGTTCATTTTGATTACAGGCATAACCAAAAATTACAAAACCCAGTAATAAGATTGCAGGATATTTTTTCATTTACTCATTGCCTCATTTATTTTACCCACTAATTCATCAACCAATTCAGGGTTATCTATCAGTATTTGTCTTACACCTTCACGTCCCTGACCTAATTTTGTATCTCCATAACTAAACCATGAGCCGCTTTTTTGTATAATATTATTGTCAACACCAAGGTCAATTATTTCACCTGTTTTCGAAATACCTTCTCCGTACATAATATCGAATTCAGCTTTACGAAATGGTGGTGCCACTTTATTCTTAACAATTTTAACCCTTGTCCTGTTGCCAACTATTTCTTCTCCATCTTTAATCTGACCGATTCTGCGAATATCAACCCTCATTGAAGAATAAAACTTCAAAGCATTACCACCGGTTGTTGTTTCCGGGTTCCCAAACATAACGCCGATCTTTTCTCTAAGTTGATTAATGAACATGCAGCAGGTATTGGTTTTATGGATATTAGCGGTTAATTTTCTTAGCGCCTGAGACATAAGTCTTGCCTGTAACCCCATCCTGGAATCGCCCATTTCTCCTTCAATTTCAGCTTTTGGCGTGAGAGCGGCTACCGAATCAATAACAACGATATCAATTGCTCCGGAACGAATCAGATGATCAGTGATCTCCAATGCTTGCTCACCGTTATCGGGCTGAGAGATAAGGAGATTCTCAATATCAACTCCCAGTTTTGATGCATAAAACTTGTCAAAAGCATGTTCAGCATCGATAAAGGCTGCAATACCACCCTTTTTTTGTGCTTCGGCAATAGCATGAATAGCGAGTGTTGTTTTTCCCGATGCTTCAGGTCCGAATATCTCAGTTACTCTTCCCCTTGGGTATCCGCCTACTCCCAGGGCTTTATCCAATGATATTGATCCGGATGAAATGACTGGTATATCAACAATTGCGTTGTCGCCCAATTTCATGATTGTCCCTTTCCCAAAATTCTTTTCTATCTTATCAAGCGTGAGATTTAAGGCTTTTTGCTTTTCTTTATTGATGGTCTGTTCTGTGGTCTCGTTTTTTTCCATACTATAATATTTTAGTTTTAGTTTTGTGAATTTAGGTAAAATTACGAAGTTTACAGAAATATACTTGCATTATTTATTGTACTTTTAATAAAACTTTTTAACAATATAATAACGCTAAACAAAAAACTGATGAAAATAAATTATTTTTTCCGGATCGTTGTTTTGTTTTCTGTGTTCATTTTTACTGTATCCAATGTTACACCACAGAATCTTAAATCTGATGAAAAGCTAATTGAAGAAAAAGGGATTATCCATTTTAATAAAGGGGAATTCTCCAAAGCGCTGTTTTATTTTAATAAACTATTAGGGATATACCCGAAAGACCCTTTCTTTAATTATTATGTAGGTGTTTCGCATACTGAAATGGAGACACAGCTTGATGAAGCAATTTACCAGTTAAAAATAGCATCATTAAAAGATGTTCCTGATAATGTATTTTTCTATTTAGGTAAAGCAAACCATGTAAGTGAAAATTATAATGATGCCCTGAAATATTATGAGAGGTATTTATCGATAGGTGATAAAAAAGAGATTGAAGAATTTCAAGCTCAAAGGTTGTTGCAGATGTGTCAATCAAAAGTTAATCCTGAAGCCTCAGAGCCAGGGGTTGAGAAAATAAACAGGAAGTCAGGAGGAATTCCGGTTAAAGGTAATGAGGCTGATAAAACCGGGGAAGAAGAAGCGACATCAGACAACCGGCAAGAAATTACCGGTTATGATGAACTCGTTGAAGAAGCCTTGAAATGGCAGATAAAAGCTGATTCGGTAAGAAGACGATCGAATGAAAAACGACAATCTTTACCTCAGATAACAAGTCAGGGAGAGCGTGAAAAAGTTGAAAAAGAAATTCTCCTGTGTGAAGAAGATGCCTATAATTTCCAAACAAAAGCTGATGCCCTGTATTTGCGTGTGAAAGAGGTTGAACGGGAGATGAAAGGAAAATCTGAACCAACTTTAAGCTCTTTTGAACAAAATCTTAATCATATCGAAAGTCAACAGTTTATTGAACATCTTGAGGAAGTAAAACCTTTTGAGGAGCAAAAAACGAATGATGAGTTTTACAATACTAATGATTACAGTAATTTTTTCAGATCGCGGGATATGAGAATAATTTATGAAGGTGAAGGTTATATTAAAGAAGGTGATAATTTCATGAAAGATGTTTCTTCTTTTCAGGCAGATCTTGAAAGGGAAAAGGTCAGGAATAGCAGTCTGACTAATACAAAAGACAAGAAAAATAGCCAGAAAGAGATATTGAGACTTGAGAGCAAGATTAAAAAGAAAGTCATTTTTGCTTCGAAATACTATAAGGAAGGTAATGCTATGAAATATTTAGTTTTTAGGGATGTTCTGGCGGATTGGAATTCTGAAAATATTACTGATGAACTTCAAACGAATGCTTTAGAATTTCAGAAATTAGCTGATGGTAACATGGAAACAGCTATTGAGTTAACGAAAAAAGGGAATAGTTCTTCAAAGGAAGAAGAAAAATTCGATAACCTTCTGAAAGCAAACGCTTATGAATTGCTGGCTTTACAGAATCAGAAGAAAACTTTTGATATATATGCAGGTAAAACCCCGGTAAAGACAAAAGAAAAATTAGTAAGTATTCCGAAAGTGTCTGAGAAACCTGTTTCAATTGCCAAAGAAACA
>JAUWPX010000083.1 GCA_030611395.1 Bacteroidota bacterium
AAATAATTAAATGTAAAGATAAACAAATTGAGGTTTGATAAGAAAACCTTAAGATAATGTTAATGATTTGTAAAGCAATGATAAGATCCGTCTGTTTATTTAACCAAACCTTAATCTATTCATAAGATTCAATTAAAAGTACCTTATTTTCTTTGCATTAGTCAATTCAAATAAAAATACGAAACTAAAATTCAAAACAAATGAAAAAAAGGAAGACACAACTATTCAGTTACTTAATTGTTACCGGTGTATTATTTCTTTTTGGACTGGTTGCATGTGAGGAAGACAATGGACAAGCACCTGATCCTAACGCAACTAAGTATGAGGAGGAGAATGGTGTAGTTACAGTAACGGATATAGGACAGGGCACCGGAACCATTACATGGACCAGCGACAAAGTATGGGTATTGAATGGTCTGGTATTTGTTAATAGTGACCAGACCCTTACCATTGAAGCAGGCACGATTATTAAAGGGAAACCGGGAATGGAAGAAGATGCAAGCGCTCTTATTGTTGCCCGGGGAGGTAAAATTTCAGCTGTTGGTACTGCTTCATATCCTATAATATTTACTGCTGAAGCTGATCAGCTTAATGGGAACATTGGAAAAGATCAGCGTGGATTATGGGGTGGCATAATCATTCTGGGTAAAGCCTCTCTCAATTCAAACCCTGGTGAAACAGCCATCGAAGGAATTCCTACCAGCGAAATCCGGGGATTATATGGCGGTTCAGATGACACAGATAATTCAGGAACTTTGAAATATATCTCGATCAGGCATGGTGGTACTGATATCGGTGAAGGAAATGAGATCAATGGCCTTACCCTCGGTGGTGTAGGCAGTGGAACCACTATTGAATATATTGAGGTTATAGCAAATAAAGATGATGGTGTTGAATTTTTTGGAGGGAATCCTCAGTTAAAATACATTCTTGTAGCCTATTGCGGAGATGATTCCTATGATTATGATGAAGGATTCTGTGGAAAAGGACAATTCTGGGTGGCTATACAGGATGAAACCGGTGGAGCCGGCGATCGTCTTGGCGAACATGATGGAGGAACAGATCCTGAAACAGCAACACCATATGCCATTCCAGAGATCTACAATGCAACCTATATTGGCCGTGGAGCATCTGCCGGAAAACGGGTTATCACATTCCGTGATAATGCTGGAGGAAAATATTATAATTCCATTTTTGCCAACCAGGCAAAAGGGATCGATGTTGAGATACTCATTGGAGATCAAAACAGCTTCAAACAAGTTTCAGATGGAAATCTGGAAGTGAAGAACTGCATCTTTTCAGATGTTGCCGGTGGCACTGCAGAAAGTATTTTTAAGTTGTCTTATGTAGGAGATTCTCTCGACAATTCCGGAACCAAAGTAGTTGACAATGATGGTAATCAAGTGCCTACCACAGCACTATTAAAAAAGGTATATGATAACACTCCGACATGGGTGACTAAATTCAATAGCGATGGAAATTCAGCTGCTACCGGTGTATTAACTGCAACCAATCCTGTTCCGGCTACAGGAGCAAACAATGGAGTTTCACCTACTAATAGCTGGTTTACCAATGTTACCTACCAGGGTGCATTCGAACCGGGTGGAACAAACTGGGCAACAGGTTGGACCTTATTATTTGAAACAAAATAATACTCTTGCTTGTTTAGTTTCATAGGTAGTTAATTTTTAGGGCAGGAAGCTGATTGTTTATACAATCGGCTTTTTACCATTAATATATATTATTATACAACAATCATGAAAATTACAGCATCAACTATCATTTTATTTATTTTCATTATTTTGGGTTTTCAGGGATATTCCCAGAATGGGTTCTTACGTGGCAAGATAATTGATAAAAAAACCGGAGAAGAACTCATTGGAGCTACGGTTTTGGTAACCGGAACTACTACAGGAACAGTAACCGATTTTGATGGTAATTATTCTCTCAAGCTGGATAAAGGAGAATATAATATTACTATCTCATACATCTCCTATCAAACTCAGAACTTCTCATCTGTCAGGATAAATACAGATAATGTAACTATTATCAATATTCAGCTTGGCGAGGCGCAGGTTTCTCTTGATGCTGTACAGATTGTTGCAAGAGCTTCGAGAAGAACAGAGTCTGCCCTGCAGGTTTTGCAGCGGAAATCTTCGATTGTTATGGACGGTATATCCGCTCAGCAGATTTCCAGATTGGGTGATAGTGATGCAGCCGGTGCATTGAAGCGTGTAACAGGGGTGTCGGTTGAGGGAGGTAAATACATCTATATTAGGGGTTTAAGTGACAGGTATAGTAAAACTACCCTGAACTCTGCTGAGATTCCTGGTTTGGATCCGAACAGAAATACTGTACAATTAGACCTTTTCCCCAGCAACATCATCGAGAATATGGTTATTCATAAAACCTTTTCACCCGACCTGCCTGCAAGCTTCACTGGTGGTCATGTTGATATAATTACAAAAGATTTTCCGGAAAAATATACATTGCAGTTTTCTGCATCGCTTGAATACAATCCGACCTCTCATTTCAATCCTGCCTACCTGACATATCAGGGTGGCAAATATGACTGGCTTGGGATTGATGATGGAACCAGGTCCATTCCTTCAGAAGCCGAAGGACAGATACCGGCAAGATTTTATGATGATGACCGCCTTGACTTTATTACAAAATCCTTCAATAAAACGATGGAACCTGAAAAAAAACAGTCATTTATGAATCAGTCCTATTCATTTTCTGTAGGGAACCAGGTAGAGATTGGAGAAAAACTACTGGGTTATGTGGTTGGTCTTTCCTATTCAAACAAATATAACTTTATTGATAATGGAGTAACAGGAAGATATAAGTTAATTGATGGTAATGATGAACAGCTTGCAGGTCAATTAACCCTGGATACTGATCAAAAAGGATCAAATGATGTGATGTGGGCTGCACTGGCAAATGTCAATTACAAAATTAGTAACAGTCATAAAACAGGACTTCTTCTGTTGCATAATCACAGCGGAGAATCTTTAGCCAGGTATCAGGTAGGAGAGAAAAGTTCTGATGAAGCAGGCATGCTCTATCAAACCAGAACACTGCAATTCCTTGAAAGAGGTTTTACTTCTGTGCAACTGAATGGTGAGAAATACTTTGAAAATGCCGGCAAGCTAAAGGTAAACTGGTTAAGCTCCTATACCTATTCTAAGCAGGATGAACCCGATCTTCGCTTTTTTACAAATCATTACACTCAACAGGGTGAAACCCGTCTTTATGAGATAAGCCAGTCGCTATATCCGGTGCCTACACGATATTACCGGTACATGAACGAGCTGAACTGGGATAATAAGATCAATGCTGAGAAACCGTATTATATCGGCTCAATAGAAGCAAAATTAAAAGCCGGAGTTTCATTTGTGTTGAAAAAGCGGGAATTCAGGGAAAAGAAATTCAGTTTTAACGAAAATAGCAATTCATATAATGGTGATATTACCAGTTACCTTGACGACAGTAATATCAATTCAAGCGTGGGAATGCTTTTTGTTTCCAATTCGAAAACCTCAGACAAAAAAAACAGTTATGACGGGTACCAGCGGGTAATGGGCTCATATTTAATGACAGAACTGAAATTAAGTGAAAAATTCAGGCTTGTTACCGGTGTCAGGATGGAAAGCGCTTACATATCAGCATTAAGCCTTAAAGAGGATGAAAAGAAAGGAATATTAAGTGATCTGGATTTTCTCCCTTCTTTGAATACAATATATTCATTAAAGGAAAATATGAATTTACGATTAGCCTATAACAGGACACTTGCCCGTCCGAGTTTCAGGGAACTGGCTCCATATGCTTCGCTCAATTTTGTTGGTGACTTCATCTTTATTGGCAATGCCGAACTGAAACGGACACTTATAAACAACTTCGATTTCCGGTACGAGTATTTTATTAAACCAGGCGAATTACTTGCCTTCAGTGCCTTTTACAAACGTTTCATTAATCCGATTGAACGGACATTCAATACTGAAGCATCGAACCCTGAACTAACACTCCGTAATGCAGATAAAGCCCAAATCTATGGAGTTGAGGTAGAGATCAGGAAGAATCTCGGATTTATATCCTTGCTTAAAAACTTCAATTTTGGTGGTAATTTTACATTTGTTGCATCTTATGTAACGGTAGATACAAAAGAGTTATCATTAAAAAGGGAGTTTGATCCGGAATTTCCGGATAGGCGTGTGATGTTCGGTCAGGCACCCTATATTGTAAATGTATACCTAAACTATACTAACGATTCGCTTAGATTAAGTTCCAATATCAGTTATAATATCTCAGGCGAAAAACTACACCTGGTGAATGCTGTTGGAATACCTGATATATTTGAACAACCGCGTGGTCAACTTGACTTTAATATCTCGAAAAAATTAGGAGAAAAATTTAAAGTGAAATTTTCGGCAAAGAATTTGCTGGATACTAAATACAATCAAACTTATTCATACAGGAATATCCCATACATATTTGAGAAATATAAATCAGGACGATATTATTCTATTAGTTTAAGCTACCTGATAGGTTAATGAAGAACCCGGGAACATACTGACAACGACATAAATAATATTAATTATCTTTAGGCAATGAAAAAAATAAGCATAATTCTCATATTCATTATTTACACTTTAACCTTAAAGGCTCAAATCCTGAAAGGTGAAGACGGTGTTTATTATGATAAACAAAACAATCTATATACCGGAACTTATACAGAATACTTTGAAAACGGTCAGATAAAAATCGAAATGCAGATCAAGTCAGGGCTAAAACATGGAATCATCAAGATGTTCTTTAAAACTGGCCAGATCAATGAGATCAGAGCCTATTATCAGAATCTTATGGATAGTACCTGGCAATCCTGGAATGAGAATGGTGTAAAGATTGGTGAAGCCAACTATTCCAGAAGTGTCAAACATGGTAAATGGTATATTTGGGATGAAAACGGGACACTCAGGTATGATATGACCTACGATAAAGGAAAAAAGACCGGGACCTGGTATATTTATAATGAATCCGGCAAACTGATCTCATCTAAGAATTACAACGAATAAGCAGATGAATTCTATTGATGATAAATCACAGGTTTCTGTTTATGTCCGGATGAACTTACTTTGCAACACTTTTTAACCTCATATCAACAGTATTTTTCTTTTTCAATTCTGCATGTACTTTTGAGGTACACTCTTTGTAAGAAATTAAAATGGTTTTTATGGTATATTCCCCGGGAGTAAGACCTGTGAATTCAAAATTGCCGTCAAAATCGGTATAAACAGACTGATCAATTCCTTCAAGAAAAACGGAAACGCCAGCCAGTGTTTCCCCTGTAATTTCATCAACAACCGAACCGGTAATTGAAGTTGTCATTGCAGCGGATTTATTACCTTTAGATTTCTCTGTAGCAGTCATTGCAGAGAGAGTAACCGCAGCAAGTATTAAAACTAAAATAATTGTTCTTTTCATCTTTCTTATTTATTAATTCATGACAAAAATAAGAAGGACATGTTAATTGTATCTTATTTGATTATTATACTTACATTAATTTTATGTTAATAATTCCGGTAAAAAGAGATTCTAAATTGTAGCAACAAAACTAAATATTTCCTTATAATTGCTTTGTTTTCCGATTAAAATCCTGATAAAAGATGTTTACACATAAATTTTGCTTCATCTTTCTGGTTATCTGTCTTCTAACAATAGATGGGGTTGGTCAGGAAGATGAGAAAACATTCATAGAAAAAACGGTCCCAATTGCTACGTTATACAGCAACCTTCATACTCAATTAAATAGTGACAACCTTGGGTTTGATGTTGAACGGGCATATCTTGGTTTCAAGACCCGGCTTAATACGAATTACTCTATTATTATGAAGTTAGATATCGGGAGCCCGGATGATATATCTGCCTATTCAAAGATTAAGAGATATGCTTACTTCAAGAATGCAGCTTTGGTTTTTACCCGGGGAGGATTTACATTTCATGCAGGTCTTACGGATACTTACCAGTTTAAAGTGCAGGAGAAATTCTGGAACAGAAGGTACATATACCGGAATTTTCAGGATGTATACAGGTTCACTCCCTCTGCAGATATTGGAGTTGGACTTAAATATGACCATGAGGATTGGTTAACAGCTGATATTTCGTTTATGAATGGGGAAGGATACTCAAAACTCCAGCTCGATAATTCATTCAAAACCGGATTGGGTGTAACATTGAAGCCCATTAAAGCTCTACATTTCAGATTCTATTATGATTATATGGAAAAAAACGCCGTACCCCAAAGTACCGTTGCATCTTTTGCAGGTTTCCAAACGAAAAACTTTAACCTGGCTGCGGAATTTAATTATCGGATCAACGCCGAACATGAAAAAGATCAGGATCGCTGGGGACTTTCCATTTACTCCCACTACAAGTTTTTGAAGAAATGGGAGTTTTTTACACGGTACGATTACCTGACATCAAAAACTTTAACAGGAGAGAACTATGGTTGGAATTACAGCAAAGATGGAAGTGCATTGCTGACAGGTTTACAGTACCAGCCAGAAACCTTTTTAAAGATTGCACTCAGTTACCGGGATTGGGTTCC
>JAUWPX010000286.1 GCA_030611395.1 Bacteroidota bacterium
ATATCCCCACCCAGTCAGCACCGTCGTTATATAATTCAGAGGTTGTATCTGTTGTACCATAAATATGGCTTGTTACGGCTGAAGTTGTATATATCCACATAGAAAACAGGGCAAACCAGGAGAAGAACTGAACAAAAGCCAGTTGCTTCATAGTTTTTGGCATGTTAAAAAGGTCGGTGATCACCTCTACCAGTCCGCTTTTATATTTCCCCTTTGAAACAAAGGCCCCGGTTATAAGCTGAATCACCCCAAATGCCATAAAACCTAAAGACAAAATATAAAGCTCAGCTTCGAAGGATCCCCAATAAACAATAAGGCTGAATATCAGGCCACCAAGAATCCAGAAACCCGCGGGTTTATAAAACTTCCCGGGCGATAATTTCATCCCGTCCCCCTGTTTTTCTCTCTCAAAATCGCCCTCTTCTTCAGAATCAGAAAATGACCTTAATTCCTCAGGAGAATATTCTTTGGTCTTTAAAACTGTCCACAATACAGCAAGAATGAAAACAATACTACCGGTATAAAAAGCAAATTTTACTGAAGGAGGTATCCCCTCTTCCGCGGTATTGGAAATATTAAGCCAGTTTGTCATAATATACGGTAATGCTGAAGCAATTACCGCACCGGTACCAATAAAAAAACTCTGCATAGCAAAGCCCTTTGTTCTTTGTTCAGAGGAAAGCATATCCCCCACAAATGCCCTGAACGGTTCCATTGAAACATTAATTGAAGCATCCATTATCCAAAGCATTCCCGCTGCCATCCACAGGACTGGAGAGTTGGGCATTATTATTAATGCTATGGATGCAAAAACAGCTCCTATCAGGAAATATGGACGTCTGCGCCCCATTTTTCCCCATGTTTTGTCACTCATATAACCAATAATAGGCTGGACTATCAATCCCGTTACCGGTGCCGCGATCCATAATATAGGAATGTTTTCAACACTGGCTCCCAGTGTTTCAAATATCCTGCTGACATTGGCATTTTGCAAGGCAAATCCGAATTGTATCCCTAAAAATCCGAAACTCATATTCCAGATTTGCCAGAATTTTAATTTTGGTTTTGTCTTTTTCATTTTCTCTATTTTCTTCTTGTTTGGAATGATTGAATGCTCCAGGCTTCAGGGGATGTATCAAAAGTGAGAACCACAGAGACTTTTGCGACAACCTCTTACTGCCAACTGCCAACTGCCGACTGCCCGCCCGGATGACTACGGTCGCCCGCCTGACCGGACGGGCAGGGACGGGCCGATTGCTGACTGATTAGTTATTCTCAAAAATATTGATAATTTTTCATTTCTCAAGCCTCTTATACTGTTTATTTTCAGGATGATCGGTGTTTATTTACACAAATATCACGGAAGGGCTATTTCAAACGTTTTCGAACAGAAAAACAAATTTCCAATAATTCATTCCTCACAATTCATCAATCTTATAACTCTTCAGCTCTTTTGCCATCGAACGAGCATCTCCAAAGTATTGATCAAGAAGTCCCCAGAATTGCGGTCCATGGTTTCGGTGCACGGTATGTACCAGTTCATGAATAATAATATAATCCTGTAACTTTTCCGGAAGGCGCATTAAGCTAAGGTTCAGGTTAATATTATTCTTTGACGAACAACTTCCCCACAATGTTTTTGCATTTTTAACAAACACTTTTCTGTAACTATATCCATATTTACCAGCCAGTTCTTCTACTCTTTGCGGAAGAAACTTTTTTGCTTCAATTCTCATTGCTTCTGTAATTCCCTTCCGTATTAAATCCTGAATATGCTTATTCTCAATATTTATCCCCCCTGGGTATAAAATTTTAAGTATCCCGTTATATATCTTTATTTGCCCCCCGCCCCCGGTACTTTCATACGGAATTAATTCAATTTTGTGTTTTAAATAAGGAAAAACAGTGTCATTATTAATAATTATTTGTTGTTTTCGTGCGCACTTTATTAGTGTTTCTCTTTGTTTCAGTATCCATGGAATCTTACTTCTAACAACTTTTACAGCCTGTGACCAGGATGAAAAAGCCGGCAAAGTTACCTTTACCCTGCCATCAGCACACAACCTAATATTAATATTCTTAACTTTGCGCTTTTTAATGAATATTACATTACCAATTCCATCAACAAAAACCCTCTTCTCTATCATGAAAAATAAACTTAATATTTTTATAACCCTATAAAATAATTATTTACTATTTTCGCCCGTCATAATTGTATGTAAAGATATTTAAAACATGGTTTTATGAAAAAAATTATTCCTATTATAGTATTGACACTGGCCGGCACCCTGATGGTTGTTTATAATTCTCCAGGGCAGGAAAATAAATGGACCCTTGAAGAATGTGTTCTATACGCTATTGAGCATAACATCCAGGTTAAACAGCAGGAGCTTGCTGCTGATGTTCAACAGAATGCTTTAAAGCAATCAAAATATAATCTTGCCCCCTCTTTAAATGGAGGTGCCGGACATTCTTACTCATTTGGTAGAGCACTTGATGAATCAACTTATCAGTTTACCGATAATGAAACTGTATTGTCCGACTATTTTTCACTTAACAGCTCAGTAACTCTTTTTAACGGATTCACAAACCGTAAAAGTATTGAGCAAAACAAGTATAATCTACAGGCAAGCATTCAGGATGTTGAAAAAATAAAGAATGATATATCTCTTAGTATCGCTCTTGCCTACCTTCAGATATTACTTAACAAAGAGCTTTATGAAGTTGCTAAAAACCAGTATGATATCACAATGGAACAGATCGAACGGACATCGAAGCTTGTTGCTGCAGGAAGCCTTGCACGGGGAAGTCTTCTGGAAATACAGGCACAGGCAGCTTCTGAAGAATTACAGGTGGTTAATATGGGTAACCAGCTTGATCTTTCGATATTAAATCTAACCCAGTTACTGGAGCTGGATATTGTAGGTGATTTTGATATTATTGTTCCTGAGTTGCAAATACCGGATGAAGCTGAATTGATAGAACCGGTTATGACCGTTTATAGTGAAGCAATAAAAATTCAACCTCAGATCATAGGTGCCGAATTCCAACTCGAAAGTTCAGAGATGGGTCTTGATATTGCCAAAGGAGCACGGAGCCC
>JAUWPX010000208.1 GCA_030611395.1 Bacteroidota bacterium
CGACTGTTCACAAAATACAAAAGTAAACATTCTTTAGTAATCCTTTTCAACAGGAACCGGTTTCCCATTGCTTATCTTCATCAAGCCAACATTACCAATGCGGTTTCCATTTTCATCAAATTGAATTTCACCTGTAATGCCTGAATAATTTACTGTTGAGAATGCATCAATAATCTTATCCCGATCAGGTCCTGCCTTTTTTATTACCTCGATGATAACACTTACGCCATCATAAGCATAAGCTGCAGCCGGACCGGGCTGGTAGCCATATTCTATTTGAAACTCTTTTTGAAAAGCAATACCTTTCCCGGTAAACCATTGGTTGGAAGATATCATAATAACATCCTCCAGAATACTCCAATCGGGACTTGATGCTTTTTGATCATCCATGAGGGATAATGACCCAAAAACAGGTTGCTGAATATTGTATTGCTTAAACAAAGGAATAATTTCCGAAGCAAATACAGGGTCTCCAAATAACAAGATGGCTTCAATGTTACTCTTTTCTATCTCAGTAAAAATTTCCTGGAAATTCCTATCGGATTTTTTATACAGGAATTGTTCAGGTAGTGTAACATTCTTTGATTTGGCAATTTTAATAAAAGTATTAACAGCATTTTCGGAATCGTTATTATCTGTTCCGATAATTGCCACATTCTTAATTTTTCTTTTAATATAAACTTCCTGAATCAATGAAATTGCCTGCTGTTTATCATTTGGCAAACAACGAAAGTACCAGGGAACAAATGCTTTTGACAATGTCATTTCAGTTGCCCATGCTGATAAAAATATAAGTTTTGTTTTTGTTGCAACCTGTTCGGCAAGGTGAGCGTTCCTGCCATCAAGAGAACCCATGAAAGCTACTACTTCATCATCAAACACCAGGCTTACTGATTCTTTCGAACCGGCTCCCCATGGTCCTTCTGCTGAGCGAACAATAAGTTGAAATGGAAGACCAGAATAACCACCTCTTCTGTTTGCTTTACGGATGGCTAATTCAGCACCGTGTTTCGCAGCTAAAGCTTCTTTATCAGGAATTAAAAGTCCGATTTTTATTGGTTGATCCTGATTTGAAACAAGAAACGCCATCAGTAAACCAGCCAGAAAAAACAATCTAAGTTGAATCATAATTTAAACCTTGAACTCTTCTTCTCTTCCTTCTCAACTACTCAACTACTCACCCACTCACACACCAACACTCACACGAACTTGTAACCCGAAACCCGTAACAACCTTGAACTTTGAACTTTGAACTTTGAACTCTTCTCTTCATCTCCCAGTCGCTTCTTCATTCTTCAAACTCCCTCACTCACCTTACTCACCTTACTTACCTTACTTACCTTACTCACCCCTCTTCCTATTGCCTGTGCTATTTTCTCAATATCCATTACCAATTGAGCAAATTCATTCGGGTAAAGGGATTGCCTGCCATCGCTTAAGGCTTCCAATGGTTTACGGTGCACTTCAACCATAACACCGTCAGCTCCGGCTGCAATTGCTGCTTTAGCCATAGCCGGAACCAGCCAGCTATGTCCGGTCCCATGACTTGGATCTACAATTACAGGAAGGTGTGTTCGCTGTTTCAGAACAGGAATTGCACTCAAATCCAGCGTATTCCTGGTAGAAGTTTCAAAGGTACGAATACCCCGTTCACACAATATTACCTGGTTATTACCCTCGCTTAGTATATACTCTGCAGCAAGAAGATACTCATCAACGGTAGCCATTAATCCACGTTTAAATAATACAGGTTTCCTGCATTTACCTGCTTCTTTTAACAGAGGGAAATTATGCATGCTCCGTGAACCTATCTGGATAATATCGGCATATTTACAAACCAGTTCCATCAGGCGTGTATCCATAACCTCTGTAACAACAGGCAGTCCGGTTATTTTTCTGGCTTCACTAAGGTATTTAAGACCCTCTTCGCCAAGGCCTTGAAAACTATAAGGAGAAGTCCTGGGTTTATAGGCACCACCACGTAATATATTGGCTCCTCCTGCAGATACTTCTTTTGCAGTTTCGAGCAATTGTTCTCTGTTTTCAACTGCACAAGGACCGGCAATTATGATTACATTTTGTCCCCCTATTTCAATCCCGTTAACATTTATTACGGTATCATCCTTATTTGCCTGGCGATTGATCAAAAGGTCACCGGGACTCCTGTAATTTTCCTGACTATCTTCTTTGGTTATTTCCATAATTCAGTTCTTAATCATTAATGTTTTCAATTTATTTACTTTTTTTACTTTTCAGAAATCAAGGGTGGTGGTGGAAAAAATACAAACTTTCCATCACGTACTTCAGTCATCCAAATGGATCCGATATCATTCCATGATGCATCAAAGATAATCTCTCCGGTTATCCCCGGATAACCCTGAAAAGTTTTCATGTCAGTCATAACATCGCGCATCAGGGCGCGATTAAGGCCAGCTATATGAATAGCATCAATTATTATATTCATACCATCATAAGCATGAGCAGCAAACACATCAGGTTCCAGTCCGAACCGTTTTTCATAGTTCTTGTTAAAGGCAACTAATTTTGGCATATCCAACGTGGGGTTATACTGACAGGTAGTTACTACACCCTCAGCCTCTTTACCTGCAATCTCCAGAAACAGGGGCGACATAAGTCTGTCACAACCATAGACAGGTTGCTTCATCCCCATTTTACGCATCTGTAATAAAATGAGTGCGGTTTCTTTGGCATTTCCCCAAAGGACAACAGCATCAGGAGATGAATTAATCATACGTTCGATTTGCGTTGTAAAACTCGTTTCACCGTCGTCATACCGTATCTCCAATACCAGAGGATAACCATCGCGTAGCGCTGCATCCCTGAATTCCATGATTCCCACCCGTCCATAACGGTTGTTGGCCCGTAATACGGCTATGCGGGAATGTCCTTTTTGTCTATAAACATAGTTAACCAATGCATAACTACTCTGCCGGTCATCGGCAATGCAGCGAATCATCCAGGGTATGCGTGTTTCAGTAAGTGTAGGGTCCGGATCTCCCGTATTAACCATAGGAAGTTCCAGTTTAAGAGCCACCCGCAATGCAACGTGGGTATTGATATCATCAATGGTACCTATAAATGCCCAAACCTTCTCATCATCCATTTTTACCACCTCATTGGCAGCAGCACCCCATAAACCCACATCATTATGTGGCAATATCCTGAAAGGAATACCATTATACCCTCCTTTTTCATTGGCTTCCTCCATTGCAAGCATTGCTCCCTGTAACATTTGATTACCCTGAGGAGCCAATATCGTACCTTCCAAAGGTCCTAAAAGCCCAATCCTGACTTCGGTAAGATCAGCAGGTGGAACCTTTTCCCGCCCGGCACCCGTGAAAAGCTGGTTATCATCAAAAAAATTCTTATGAGCTTTCTGAAACCGGCCATAGGGCACCTGTTCATCAACTGTATTACCATAGTTTAGTTTCTTTTCCTGACCGCTTAACCCCAGTACCGAAAACAGTATAACAAGAGTTGACACTAATGTAAAACGTGTAAATTTCATAATAAGATTTTTTAACTTTTATTTACAAATAGCAATAACTTCAATTTCTACAAGTAAGGTTTCCCAGCAAAGTCTTGCCTGGATTCCGGTAGCTGCCGGCAGGGGATTGAGTCCTAACCAACTATAAAATGAAGTTCTTATTTTATTAAATTCCTCATAATCCCGTTCAATATCTCTTAAATAGTTAGTTGTTCTTACCACATCGTGCCAGCTCATTCCCTCTGCTTTCAACAAGTTGGTTATATTTCTATAGGTACGCCAGAG
>JAUWPX010000407.1 GCA_030611395.1 Bacteroidota bacterium
GAGCGGAAATATCATTCGCAAAACAGAATGTGGCAAGATACGAGTATGAATACGATTCATTAAATATTAGTTATAGGTTGAAGCGCATTCTGACTTTACTTGTTGCTAATTTTGTGATAAAACTTTTCGAAAAAGGTGATAGTCCTCTTACATCTTTTCAGTTGGCAAGAGAACTGAAGATACCTGGCGGAATTGTAAGGAATATTACATTTGAGCTTACTGAAGCAGGAATTTTCTCTGAAACCCTAAGAGAAAATCCAAAGGAAAAAGCATATCAACCGGGCAGGGACATTCATACTATTACAGTGCATTCAGTCTTAAGGAACCTGGAGAATAAAGGCATAAAAAAGATGACTTCTGCCGCAGGTAAAGAGTACATAAAGATTGCCGGAGTGGTTGAGGAATTTGAAAGCATTTTGGAAAACTCATCATCGAATGTTCTGCTGAAAGATATTTAATCATTCAAACTCCCGGAATGCCTTTTTTATCCTTTCCATTGCGTCCCTTAATTGTTCCTCAGTAATAGTAAGGGGAGGAGCAAAACGGATAATATCACCATGTGTTGGTTTGGCAATTACGCCGTATTCTTTCATAGTTAAGCATACATCCCATGCTTCTTTTCCGTCTTTAGGTGCAATTACAACAGCATTTAATAACCCTTTTCCCCGCACCAATTTTATCATTTCAGATTTAATATTGCGAAATTCGTTCCTGAATATTTCTCCCAGTCTTTCAGCATTTTCAGCCAGTTTTTCTTCTTTAACAACTTCAAGAGCCGCTATGGCAACCTTCGCTGCTACCGGGTTTCCTCCAAATGTTGACCCGTGTTCACCGGGTTTGATGGTTAACATGATATCATCATCAGCCAGAACGGCTGATACCGGTAAAACCCCTCCGGATAAGGCTTTTCCGAGAATAAGAATATCCGGGCGCACTCCCTCAAAATCGCATGCAAGCAACTTTCCTGTACGTGCAATTCCTGTCTGTACTTCATCAGCAATAAATAATACGTTGTTTTTTTTGCAGAGATCATATGCTTTCTTCAGGTAACCGTCATCAGGAACAAATACACCTGCTTCACCCTGGATAGGTTCAACCAGGAATCCTGCTACATTTGGATTTTTCAATTCTTTTTCCAGTGCATCAATATTATTATATGGTATAGTAATAAAGCCCGGAGTGTATGGACCAAATTCGTTTCGTGCTTCAGGATCGCTTGACATTGAAATAACTGTAATAGTCCTTCCATGGAAATTACCTTCACAAACAATTATCCTGGCTTCATTTTCACCAATTCCTTTTTTCTGGTATGCCCACTTGCGGCAAAGCTTAATTGCGGTTTCATCACCCTCGGCACCTGTATTCATTGGTAAAACCTTGTCATACCCGAAATAATTGGTGATATATTCCTCGTATTCACCCAAAACATTGTTATAGAATGCCCTGGAGGTGAGGGTAAGGATTTTTGACTGTTCAGTAAGTGCATTAATTATCTTTGGATGACAATGTCCTTGATTTACTGCTGAATAGGCAGAAAGGAAATCATAATATCTTTTGCCGTCAACATCCCAGACATATACACCTTCACCACGTTCAAGAACAACAGGGAGGGGATGGTAATTATGAGCCCCGAATTTTTCTTCACG
>JAUWPX010000266.1 GCA_030611395.1 Bacteroidota bacterium
CGTGCAAGATATTTCTGATTCAAAGCATGAAAAACTGATCTGCTTTCAATTAACGGGTGTCCGGCAACACGTGCCAGATCATCAAGTTCATCAACAACAACCGGATCAGCAATATAAGCTTTGGCACCTTTAATTTCACTGGCAATAGCATATGCAACTAACCCACCAATATTTACAGCATCCACACCGTGAAGATTATTCTTCTGATCAGTGCAAAGCTTTTCATTAACTTCATAAACACCTGCCTTAACAGGTTTTACTAAACCACCACGACCAAGGACAACACCGATTTTCTCAATTTCAATATCATTCTCTCTAAGTTCTTTCATGATCAGTTTTTTTCTATATTCATACTGATCAGTTATTATCTTAAAGGATTTCATTTCTTCTTCAGTATGCCTTATCCGTTTGAGAAAAATTGGTTTCTCCAGGTGGTACACTCCAAGCTGAGTGAAATGTATTCGCGGGTTAATTGTTAAAACCAGCGTTGATGCAAGATTTACATTTGAATTTGACATAAGTTAAATTTTATATTATGCTTTTAGCTAGTAGCTATTAGCTGTTAACCAGATTTCCCTCTATTCCATTTACCCCCTTTATTCCCTTCAAAATTAGTAATATTCGATGAAAATCACATATTTCTTCGATATTCTCCACCTACTTCATAAAGCGCCTGTGATATATATCCGATTGAACAATATTTCGCGGCTTCAAAAATACAGGGAAAAGTGTTCTGATTAAGATTTACCGCTCTCTTTAATTTATCAAGCAGGCTTACAGATTTTGCTTTATTAACTCTGTGAAGTTCATGTATTAAATCAACCTGTCTCTTTTTCTCTTCTTTTGTTGACCGGATTACCTGATCAGGCACAATTGTAGGTGAATTGTCTGATGACAGAAAGGTATTAACACCCATTATTGGCAATTCACCACTATGTTTCAGACTCTCGTAATAATGTGATTCTGACTGTATCTTACTTCTCTGATACATTGTTTCCATTGCACCAAGTACACCTCCCCTGTCTGTTATACGGTCAAATTCAGCAAGTACTGCCTCTTCAACAAGTTCGGTCAGTTCGTCAATAATGAATGATCCCTGAAGGGAATTCTGGTTTTTTGCCAGTCCAAGTTCATGATTGATTATCAATTGTATTACCAGTGCCCTTCGAACAGATTCTTCAGTAGGAGTAGTAATGGCTTCATCATATGCATTGGTATGCAACGAATTGCAATTATCATAAATTGCACTCAGAGCCTGAAGGGTTGTTCTAATATCATTAAATTCAATTTCCTGGGCATGCAAGGATCTGCCCGAGGTTTGAATATGATACTTAAGTTTCTGTGAACGGTCATTTGCCCCATACTTATGCTTCATGGCTTTAGCCCAAATAATTCTTGCCACTCTCCCTATCACAGTGTATTCCGGATCGAGACCATTTGAAAAGAAAAAGGAAAGATTTGGTGCAAACTTATTAATATCCAGTCCACGTGAAATATAATACTCAACAAAAGTAAAACCATTAGCCAGTGTAAATGCCAGTTGTGTAACAGGATTAGCACCTGCTTCAGCTATATGATATCCTGAAATGGAAACTGAATAGAAATTACGGACATTATTATCAATAAAATATTCCTGTATATCGCCCATTAACTTCAGTGCAAATTCCGTTGAAAAGATACAGGTGTTCTGAGCCTGATCTTCTTTAAGAATATCAGCTTGTACAGTACCCCTGATAACAGAAATCGTTTCCTTCTTTATTCTGTTATAAATTTCAGCAGGAAGAACCTGGTCACCGGTTACTCCGAGTAACATTAAACCCAGTCCGTCACTATGCTCAGGAAGTTTACCCATATATTCCGGCGTATTTCTTCCCTGTTTTCTGAGAATTTCTTCTTTCTTTTTTTCTACATCCTTTACTATGCCGTTCTCCCTGATATATAATTCACACTGCTGGTCAATAGCCACGTTCATAAAATACGCGACCATAATTGGAGCCGGACCGTTAATAGTCATTGAGACAGAAGTTTTTGGATGACAAAGATTAAATCCTGAATAGAGTTTCTTCGCATCATCAAGACATGCAATTGAAACACCTGAATTACCTATTTTCCCATAAAGATCAGGACGTTTATCAGGATCAGCACCATATAAAGTAACAGAATCGAAAGCTGTTGAAAGTCGTTTTGCAGGCATCCCTTCAGACAGGTAATGAAACCGTTTATTAGTCCTTTCCGGACCACCCTCACCGGCAAACATCCTGGTTGGATCTTCCTGTTCCCTTTTAAAAGAAAAAACACCTGAAGCAAAAGGAAATTCACCGGGAACATTCTCTTTCAGATTCCACTTCAAAATATCACCCCATGATTTAAAAGTGGGTAAAGAAACTTTAGGAATATTTATTCCCGAAAGTGATTTTGTATAAGCATCAACCTTAATCTCTTTTCCACGTACGTTGTATGTAAATTTCTTTTTCTTATAAATTCTAACCTTTTTGTCCCAGTTTTCAAGGATCTCAAGATTTTTCTTATCAAGCAGCTTTACCTCCCTTTTATATACTTTGCCCAATTCTGTAATTACAGCATCATTTGGTTTATCATTTTCTTTAATTAAAGAGATTGAACATTTCAGACTCTGTAATCGTGATGCTATAGCCGATTGTTCTTCCACATTCTTATTATAATTTCTTATAGTATCTGTAATTTCTGACAAATACCTTTCTCTCCTGGCAGGGATAATTAATTGTCTCTGTTGCGATTCAGGTAATTTTTTGTGTGATATCCTGAATTTGTTATCAGCCATAACACTATTCAGAAGCTTAATTATCCGCAGGTATAATTCATTAACTCCCTGGTTATTAAACTGTGATGCAATAGTTCCAAAAACCGGCATTTTTTCTGTATCCTCTTCAAACAATAAATTATTACGCTGATATTGCTTTTTTACATCGCGAAGTGCATCTTCCCCTCCCCGCTTATCATACTTATTTAAGGCAATCAGGTCGGCAAAATCGAGCATTCCTATTTTTTCGAGCTGCGAAGCTGCCCCATAATCAGGGGTCATAACATATAGCAGCACATCCCCAAAATCCACAATGCCGGTATCAGATTGTCCTATTCCTGAAGTTTCCAGAATAACAAGATCGAAACCTGCCAGTTTTACAACACGCAGGATTTCTTTCAGATGTTTTGATAGTGAGAGGTTTGATTGTCTTGTAGCCAGGGAACGCATATA
>JAUWPX010000245.1 GCA_030611395.1 Bacteroidota bacterium
GTGGTATTTGTTACTCGCTCCCACAAAAACCCATGGCGCAAACCCGCTCGTGAACTTCCATGTGAAAAAATTCGGATATTATTACGCAACCATTATTTAATCATTTTTGTTTGTGCATTAATAATACATGGAAGTTTCATAAATTGAAAATCGTTCTTTTCAAACCAATCAATAATACATGCCAATTCAGAAGTTATTCGCCCCTGAGCACGGTTTGTATCATGAAATACAACTACCGAACCGGTTCGACAAAGTTTTTTAATACTTTTTAAGCAATCCCCTTTTGTTGCCTGTTTGACAAAATCCCAACACATATAATCCCACATAACAATCTGATACTTTTCTTTCAAAGCCTTTATCTGTATTGGCCTTATCCTCCCGTAAGGTGGTCTGAACAAAGTACCCGGAATTAGCTTTGTTGCCCTTTCAATATCTTCTACATATTTTTTTTTACCTGTTCTCCATCCGTCCGGATGACTATACGAATGATTCCCAACTGCATGTCCATCCTGTTGTATTCTATCAAATATCTCCGGGTATTTTTCAACATTCCTCCCCAGACAAAAAAAGGTAGCCCTTGCATTATGCCTGGCTAATATATCCAGAACCTGTGGGGTTACTTCGGGATCAGGTCCGTCATCAAAAGTAAGATATACCTCATTATTATTGTTTGGAATTGTCCAGATAAGCTCAGGAAACCATTTGCGGATCCATACCGGTGGCTTCCGGGATAACCTTTTCAAAATATCATGCTCCTTTCCTGTACAATGCATAAAAAGCATTAAACTTTTCTTTTAATTGATTATTAAGTTCATCCTGTTGGAATAACTCCGTTACCTGGATTAATTCCTGCAATATCTGAAGCCCCAATTGCTTTTCCCTTTGTAAAGTTTTTGAAAACCTCATTTCAAGAGAAAAGTAATAGTCCAGTTCTGAAATATACATATCTGCTATTTCTGTTGCAACCTTATTTGCTTCTTCAATATTCCCCAGCCTGTAATACACTTCCGGTATCTGAACTGAGAAATATCCGAACGGAACTCTTTCGTTTGGAAAAAGTTCCATGCTACGCTCCAAAACCTTTCTTGCAGAATCATTTTTCTCTTCCTTTATTAATTTGAAAGCCAGTCTGGTAAATGAACTGCGAAAATTCGAAAGCATTCGTTTATTATTTTCATCCAGATAAACTTTAGGATCAGTAACGCCACCCCACTTAAATTTGTTCATTAAATTATCATACATTATTTCTGATTCAATCCTGCCGTAAAAACCATCTATTTCATTAACTTTTACCGGGACAATACGATAAGCAAGACCTTCAACCTGAAAAAAATCCTCAAGCCCCATGTATGCTGATCCGGGTACAGTAATAGCAATGTATATTGGTCTGTTCCAATTGTTGTTAGCCAGCAAATCGAGTACCATTAAATCATTTTTATACACTAATTCTGAAGGATATTCCCATTTCATTTCTTTAAGTAAATTTCCGGCAAACCTAACAGGAACAGTTCCGTTATTCAAAACATTTGCAGAGTCAATCTTAAGGAGAAATTTCTTTGTTGGGAAAAAATCAATTAATTCACCTCTTGCAAATGGTGATGGTGTTTTTGTTTTCCTGGTATCGCTGGCAACAAAATCAATAAGTTCTTTAAGATCATAATACCCACTGATTTTTTCATTAATAAGCACAACATCTCTTGTCCCCTGTATATATTTATCCTTATTTAAAGAAAACGGAAGCGGATCTGATTCATAAGCTTTTATTTTCATCTGATCAATATACCAGTCACCTCCCAGGTAACTAAGATTCACCACACGCACATCTGTTCTTATACCTTCAACTTCCTGCGCATACCAAAGCGGAAAGGTGTCATTATCACCATTTGTGAATAGTATTGCATTTGGCGCACATGAATTAAGGTAATTGCCGGCAAAATCGCGTGCTGTATATCTTCCCGACCGGTCGTGATCATCCTTGTTTTCGAAGGCCATCAGAAGCGGTACAAATATAAAACCGGCCAGAATAGAAATTCCAACACTCAAACGATAAGGTAATATCTTATTCAAATAGTTAGCAATAGCATAAACTCCCAGCCCAATCCAGATACTGAACGCGTAAAAAGAACCGGCATAAGCATAATCCCTTTCCCTTGGTTGATGGGGTGTTTGATTAAGATAGATCACAATAGCTATTCCCGTAAAAAAGAATAATAAGGTTATTACCCAGAAATTTTTCTTATCCCATTTATAATGAAATATTATGCCAAATAACCCAAGTATCAATGGAAGCAAATAATATCTGTTCCTTGCCTGATTATTCTTCAAATGACCGGGTATGTTTTCCTGGTCTCCCAATCGCCATTCATCCAGAAAACTAATCCCACTCAGCCAGTTGCCTTTAAGAATACCCCCATGTCCCTGAATATCATTTTGCCGCCCGGCAAAGTTCCACATAAAATATCTGAAGTACATATGTCCAAGCTGGTAACGAAAAAAGAATTTAAGATTCTCTCCAAAAACAGGTTTAGTAACCTGTCGCGATTCACCCTGTCCGTCACGAAGGGTTAAATTTATGCCTTTAATCTCTGCCCATTCTTTATAAGCTTGAATATGCTGATCTTCTCTGCCATACATTCTTGGGAACAGGGTCATAAACCTGCTGTCATACGCGTATTCAGGTTTCCTCATCGTAACAATATATTTTCCATCTTTCCTGGCATACAGTCGTTTTCCATCTTTAATATCTCTCAACGGAGCGTTGTAATATTGTCCATGAATTAAAGGACGACTACCATATTGTTCCCTGTTCAGATATGATAATAAGGAAAACATGTTGTCAGGATTGCTCTGATCCATTGGAGGATTTGCATCAGACCTTATTAAAATCAGAGCATATGATGAATACCCGATAAGTATCACAGTTATACCGGTAATAATTGTATTAAGTATTACTTTTTGTTTTTTAACTGTATATCGTATACTCCAGGCAATAAGAATTATCAGGATAATAATATAAACAATTGCCCCGGAATGATATGGAAGACGGAGAACGTTTACACAAAGAAGTTCAAATATTGTAGCCAGCCTTACAACTCCGGGAATAATTATATACATTATTGCACCAAGTAAAACTATGGAAATCAAAGCTGCAGAAATAATACCCTTTTTTGAAGGCTTGTATTTTCGGAAATAATAAACGAAAACAATTGCCGGTATGGCTAGCAGGTTTAACAGATGAACTCCTATTGATAAACCCATCAGGTAGCAGATTAGAATTAACCACCGGTTGGCATATTTCTCATCAGCAACGTTTTCCCATTTTAGAATAGCCCAGAATACTACTGCTGTAAATAGAGAAGATGTTGCATACACC
>JAUWPX010000367.1 GCA_030611395.1 Bacteroidota bacterium
GTCAAATAAGCCAATAAGGCCATCATCGGTAACCTTGCCAAACTTACAACCAACTTCATTCTCAAAAGTTTCAGCAACTATTTGTCTGCCCATCATATTTGAAACTACACTATTATTTAAATATATGGTGTATTTTCCCAATGACTCTTTTGACAGAAAGTGATAGAAAGAAATGGTTTGCTCTACATCAACTATAGATAATCCCAGTTTTTCTGAAATTATTCTGACAGAATCATCAGAAATATGATTCTCGTTATCTTGTATCTCAATAAGGATATCCATCAACCTCGTTTTATCCTGATTGTATTTCATGATTGCAGAATGTACCGTATTGTTTCCCATAATTTTAATAGCTTGAAATAATTAACAGCCAAAAATAACAGCATTAACATTTATAAACAAATGATAAATACTAATTCTGTCGTATAAGTGATATAAATCATCTCCCTCTAATCCCTCTTAAATAGAGTCCGTCTATGAAGTGATATAAATGAGCAAAAAATAAAATTCCAAATATCAAGCACCAAATTACAAATAATATACAATATCCAAATCCTAATGACCCAAACATCAAATTATCAGCATATTAATTAAATTGTTTGAGATTTTGGACATTGGTTTTTGTAATTTATTTACTCACAAAATAATTAATTTTAAAGGTGTTCATGAGATCACTTCGTTAAGTTGTTATTTGTTATTTGTATTTTGCCTGCCCCGTAAGGAAGCATGTCTGTACGGGGGTGCTTCATTTAATAAAAACGTTGACTTTATGGACAAACACTAAATAGTTTCAATTTTTTGAAAATCCGATACATTCATTTAGCTTCGCATTTTTAATTAATTATGCTAATGGACAATGGAACTTATGAAATAACAGTAAAGGGCCTGGTGCAGGGAGTAGGATTCAGACCGTTTGTTTACAGGATTGCCTGTAATTATAATATTAAGGGAACTGTTGAAAACCGGAATGATGGAGTTAAAATCATTGCCAGAGGTAAAAAATCTGATATTGACCGTTTTGTAATTTCCCTTGAAGAAAAGAACCCACTTGCTTCAACAATCAAATCGGTTAATGTTAAACAGATCAGTTCAAAAGAGTATAAAGAATTTACTATTGTTAAAAGTAAATCTGATTCAGATGAAATTACTGATGTGAGTCCTGATATAGCAGTTTGTTCTGCCTGCCTTAGGGATATGAAAAAACAATTACACCGGATTGATTATCCTTTTATCAATTGTACCAATTGTGGTCCCAGGTTCTCCATAATAAAAGATTTACCATACGACAGGGACAAAACTACCATGAACGTTTTTCAAATGTGCGATGTATGTGCCGGTGAATATTCTGATGTTATGGATCGCCGGTTCCATGCCCAGCCTGTTGCATGTCTGAGCTGTCGACCCCACTATGAATTAATCTCAAAAAGTGGGAAAACAGATAGTTTTGAAAAAGTTCTTAATAAAACGTCAACGGTGATAAACAACGGTGGGATTGTTTCTGTTAAGGGAATAGGTGGCTATTTTATGGCTTGTAATGCTTTAAACGAAAAAGCAGTTAAACAACTCAGACAATCCAAGCTTAGGGAGGGGAAGCCGTTTGCTGTGATGTTTAACGGAATAGAGACGCTCAGGGAATATGCTATTGTAACTGCAGAAGAACAGGAATTATTACAGTCGTGGAGACGACCGATAGTTCTTCTGAAAAGCAGAAAGGAGCTTGCCTTTAGTGTTAGTTTGGGATTTGATACCGTGGGGGCAATGTTGCCATATATGCCATTTCACTACCTTCTTTTTAGTAAGCTTAATACTCCTGTTATTGTTCTGACCAGCGGAAATATCCTGGATGAACCAATTATCATCACTGATGAGGAAGCTTCAAAAAAAAACTTCTCCCGGTAAGTGATGTCCTGGTAACCTATAACCGTGAAATATACAACAGGGTTGATGATTCGGTTCAACTGGTGGTTAATAATTTTCCTCGTGTTATAAGAAGATCGAGAGGTTTTGTACCCGAACCTGTTGATCTTACACTGAATGTAAAGAGAATTATGTGCTTAGCCTTACGATCCGTTTGATTACAAAGAACTCCATCATATG
>JAUWPX010000311.1 GCA_030611395.1 Bacteroidota bacterium
CAGCGCATTCATTATTTCTGTTCTAAGAATAATGTTGGAATGGTCGGGTTGATTATAGAGGACCGATCGTTTGAAAGATGCCGGGAAAAAACTCACCTTCTCTTCTCCAAGGATATTTGCCAGGTCATTATGGAAATATGCAGCTTCTTCTTTGTCATTAAAAATTAATAGGTGGGAGGAAGAGGATTGCTTCAGGAATTGGCTGCAGAACATACTTTTGGATGAACCGGTAAGCCCTTTCAGACGGATCTTTAGGTTTTCCGGTTTTCGTGTCCATTCAACAAGCGTTTGCAGGTTGGGATGTGTCTTGTATATATCTAAAAAGTCTTTGAGTTCCAAAAGTCTGACATATTTTACTGAACGGCGGCAAAGGTAGTAATAATTGAACTTAAGACGTCGTAACTTTAACCTGAATGCCAAATAGATGTGCTGTCATGAGTTTTACGAAAAGCCATGAAAGATTGCTTCACTTCGCTTCTATGTTGTAATCCAAATTTTAAGCCAACTTTTACACAATTGTATATATTAGTTATGTATTGTTTAAATGTTGATTACTTTTTCCTTTGTGAAATGATTGATTTAAAAGTTATCAATATTTAAACAATATTATTACTATAAAACCATGCTTCTATAAGCAGACATCACAATTTTATTTATGAGCTGCAAGACCTCTTTTATGTTATTAATGGGAAGTCCGTAGTCTCACACGAAGCAGACACCTATAGAATAGGGCTGCAAGCGAAGCGTAACGGTACTTCCCAGTTATTTAAGATTTTATAGTTATGTTATTATTCATAAAATATTTTTCACATATTCTGTTTCATTTTTCAGAACAAACCGAATTCTGTTAACAAGCTTTTTTGCAATGCGTATGATCGCTTTATTAGTTTCCATTTTAGATTTTAATTTTTGAAATGATAGTAATAATGCCGGATCATGTCTGACAGCTATCCAGGCAGCCTCAATAATTGTTGTTTTTAGAAATGAATTACCCCGGTTGGTCATATTTCCTATTATATCGGTATCTCCGGATGAATTAGTATTCGGGACCAGGCCTATATAGCTACATAACTCATCAAGCGTTTTAAACCTATTTATATCTTCGATTTCAGTCAGTATTGTTAATGCGTTTACTAATCCAATTCCAGGGATGGAGCGTAACAGCTTTATCATTGATGCATATTTTTTCTGCTCAGATAGTATTTGTAGCTGCTTCCGGGCTTTTTTAACAAGTTCATTAGAATGCGCATACTCTAGTATGTAAAAATCCAACATCCAGGTACCGGCATCAGTATTTAATTGTAACGATTTTAACCAGTTGCAAAATGAAATTGTCCAATGACTTTTTGAGTCTTTAAATTGTTCCGAATAATTAATGCCATAAAAGTTTAATATAGCCTTTATCTTATTTTTTTGACGTGTTCTGTTCCTTATCATGTCTTTGTATAACCGAACAACACTCCGTTCTTCTAATCCTTCATCTGAAGGAACATAGATAGCATCAAGCTCTTTGTTGCGAAGAGAACGGGCTATTTTATGACAGTCTATTTTATCAGTCTTAAACTTTTTTTCTTTATCTGTAGTAGGAACGTCTGCCGGATTAACAACAATACACTTTATTCCTTGTTTTGTCAAAGCTTTTTGAAGCCAAAAACCACTGAATCCAGCTTCATAAGCACATTGGTAATTTGCATTCGGATAATTCTTTCGTAAATGATTTACTAAAAGCTTTGTTTCCGGATCTTGCGAAAAAGTCTTTAATGCTATTTCGTCATGATATAATGCCACTTTCCAACTTTTTAAATGAGTGTCAATTCCTACATAAATGTTTTGTCCATTAAAATCAATTTTTGTACCTTGTGTTTGCATAAGTCACAGTTTTTAAGTTATTATTTGTTTATCAAAATCTAATATACTTAATTATCTGTTGACTTATGCTTTTACAAACATAAGGTCTTAATGGGATGATTCTGGTGACTATTATTAAAGTTTGTTTCTTATTTATTGTTTTTACTTGTTATTTTTGACCAAATTATCCGGTATGGTTATCTACAAATTTGGCGGTTCTTCACTTGGTAATGCGGAAGGTATCCATAACATTACTGATATTGTAAAAAGAGCTCCTGAAAACCTTGTTATTGTATTCTCGGCACTTGGTAAAACTACCAATGCACTTGAAAGGGTTGTTAAACATTACCTGGACGGAAATATAACTAAAGCAGGGAATGAACTTGAAACCATCAGACAATTTCATCAAACTATTATTAGCGATCTTTTCGGTTCAACAGATAATGAAACAGGAAAAGAACTGAACAGGTCATTCCTTGATTTGGGGGAATTAATAAAAAAGGATCCTTCATCCGGTTATGACCAGACTTATGACCAGATCGTTTCAATGGGTGAATTGTGGTCAACAAGGATTGTTGCCTTTTGGTTAAAAAATAATGAGATACCTGTCAGGTGGGTGGATATCCGGGAGTATTTAAAAACTGATAGTATTTTCAGGGATGCACATGTTGACTGGCAGGTGTCAGGCAGTCTTATTCATAAAGGATTTAACAATCCCGGCTCTGAAAGATTGATAACCCAGGGATTCATTGGTGGTACTACTGGCGGGTTGTCCACTACCTTAGGCAGAGAAGGATCGGATTATACCGCGGCTATCCTGGCTTATGTGCTTGATGCTGAAAAGGTGGTGATATGGAAAGATGTTCCCGGTGTGATGAGTGCCGATCCGGCAGTTTTCCCTGATGCTGAGAAACTGGATGAGCTGTCATACCATGAAGCGCTTGAAATGGCTTATTACGGCGCAAAAGTAATCCATCCTAAAACGATCAAACCTCTTCATAACAAAAATATTCC
>JAUWPX010000276.1 GCA_030611395.1 Bacteroidota bacterium
TTTGGATAAAACAGGTTAATAAAATCTTCTATAAGACGCACCATTTGTTTAATATAAGAAATAAAGCGGTTTAACAAAGATAAAAAAATAGTAATATAATTTGGATTATGAACATATGTTCATTATATTTGTACTGAAAAACAGATAAATATTTTTTATATGTCTCCAAGACCAAGAAGATTCAGAAATATTGACACTCCCCCAAAAATACAAGGGTATCAACCCATTGGAATTTCGGGGGAACGTAAAGATCCTGTATCACTACAGATTGAGGAATATGAGGCATTTAAACTGGTTGATTATGACGGGCTTTTACATGCAGCCGGGGCAAGGAAGATGGGGGTTTCCAGACCTACTTTCACACGTATTTATGAAAGCGTCAGAAAAAAAATTGCGCGGGCATTTGTTGAAGGAAGATCTATTAATATTGAAGGCGGGGATGTAAATTTTGACAAACCATGGTACCGGTGTAACAGGTGTTTCCATGTATTTACATTAGCCCCTGAAGACCCAAAACAATGCACTAATTGTAATTCAGAAGATATCGATCATATAAATACAATGGTTGAAAACTGGAGAGCAGGAAGAAGACACAGGCGGAGAGGAAGGACAGTGCCTGATTTTTGCATCTGCCCTGGTTGTGATACTAAAATCCCCCATGAACCGGGGAAACCCTGTAACCGGCATATTTGTCCAAATTGTAAACATAACATGATACATTTTTAATTTATAAACATCTAAAAAAAGGAGGTTATTATGCCAGGATTTGACAGAACAGGACCTGAAGGAAGAGGTTCAATGACAGGACGTGGTGCAGGATACTGTGCCGGAAATGAAACACCCCGATTTGCTGATCGCGGACCCGGTTATGGCCGGGGCAGAGGAGGAATGAGAGGGTTTGGACGAGGATTTGGTTTCGGATGGGGAAGAAGGGCAACGCCTTTTTATCCTCAATATGACTACGAACCATATCCTTTAACAAAAGAAGAAGAAATTCAATCGCTCAAAACCCAATCAGATCAACTTCAAAAGGAGCTTGACAGTGTTAATAAAAGAGTTCAGGAATTAAAAACTGACAAGAATAAAGACAAGTAAAAAAATATTCCAATGAAAAAGATTGCAATACCATCGTCAAGTGGTTTGCTGGGTGTTCATTTTGGACATTGTGAACATTTCTATATTTATGAAACAGAGGGGGGTGAGGTGAAAAGAAGGGAAATTATTACCCCTCCACCTCACCAGCCCGATCTTTATCCGGACTGGCTTTATAAAAAGAAAGTTACTGATGTTATAGCAGGAGGAATGGGACAAAAGGCAATTGATAATTTTAAACGCAAAAAAATTAATGTACATACCGGAGCTCCTCAGGAATCTCCTGATGAGATTGTTCAAAATTTCCTGAATGGAACGCTTGAAACTACAACAAATTTATGTGACCACTGAGACCCTGTTTTTACCGCAACTTTTATAAAGCAGTTTTTGTTAATTGTGTTTAACCTGTTTTATTAAGGATTTTTATAATTGGTGGAAATCAGATATTATAAATCCTATATTCACTTAATCTAACTTTCCAATATTCTAACCAAATCATTGTTAATATATACATTTTCATTACCAATATGTTTTAATTCCAAAACCTGTATATCACAAAGCTGATCAAGATATTTTCTTGCTGTATTTCTGCTTTTTATTTTATCTCCTACTATATGGATTGCTTTTATATAGGGTTGTGTAAAGATTGCTTCCATTATTGAAAAATCTATTTTAGGAAATTTCTTTTCAACATATTTCCTGGTATCCTGGAACTGTTGGGTGATTTCTTCAATCTTAAAAATTGTGTGATCAGCAGTTTCTTTCACAGCATTTAGTATAAATAATAGCCAGTTTTTCCAATCATTACGGGATGATACTGCATTCAGGTAGTAGTAATAACTATCTTTATTATTTATTATGTACTTACTTAAATATAAAATTGGATATTTTAATAATCCCTTTTGTATCAGTATTAAGATATTCAATATTCTTCCTGCTCTTCCATTACCATCACTAAAAGGATGAATTGCTTCTAATTGGTAATGGCTGATAGCCATTTTTAAAAGAGGATCCACAGGAAATTTATTATCATCATTGATAAATTCAATAAAATTATCCAATAGTTTTTCAATTATACTTTCTCCTTTTGGTGGTGTATAAACAACTTCACCGCTTGTAAGACTTTGTCCTCCTTTAATAATCCGGACATTTGATTGGGGTGATCTGATTCCGGTTGAAGTGTCCTTTATCTTTTGAAAAACCTTAATGACTAAATCCCTGTTAAATTTATTTTTGTTTTCTATGTCGTTAATCCCTTGCCATAAAGCTTCTCTGTATCTGAGTACTTCCTTTGCTGCCGGAGAAATTTTTGTGTCTGTTGTTGATATAGCCTTGTATAATTCATCATCTGTGGTAAAAATATTTTCAATCTCAGAACTGGATTTTGCTTCCTGTAATGATATGGTGTTTACCAACATTAAGGGGTTGGGAAGTTTTTGTGAGATACCGTCAAGCTTTCCTAATGATCTGTTTGCTTCGGCAAGCTTTAATAGAATTTCTTTCGTAAATATTTTATTATCAGCAGGTGGAAGTAACGATAATTGATTGAATGGTTTATTTCGGTCGAATTTCAACATTGTTTACCGGTCTTGATTGCACAAATATAATATATTATTGTGCAAACAATAAGTTTTGAATCAAATTTTGACCTTTATTAGATAGTTCGCACAATAATGCGATATATTTGTGCAAAGGTGCGTTTCCCTGTCAGAAATTTAACTTGTAGTTTTAAGCTATTCTTTCATTATTATTCGCAATTTATTCAGCAGATTTCCTTGAAATACCGGTAAGCAATTAGAATGTTATGGAGATTCAATATCATGAGCTAATGTAAATGCCATTGGAAAGTTTTTAAACAAAAAACCCATTCTGACCGTTATTATTATTGTTATTACCATTCGCTTCAACCACTTTATAACTTTTATTAACGATCAGATCAGCTAATGATTTTAACGATTTTACATTTATATGCTCCCGCTCCAGTACTTCCATTCTTTCTTTATTATAAGTTTCCTTCAGTCTTTCAATCTGAGATATTTTCGTTTCCTGGTATGTCAG
>JAUWPX010000292.1 GCA_030611395.1 Bacteroidota bacterium
ATTCCCATCACTGTTTTCAATATTGGGTAACTTGCGCCTGTCCTGGTAATATAGATTTATCTCTTTCAGGGCTTTGGGACTGATTGGTATAAGTCGTTCTTTATTACCTTTTCCCACAACCCGTACAAACCCAAGGTTAGGATACACATTTGATATCTTCAGGTTAATAAGCTCTGTAACTCTTAACCCGCAACTGTAGAGTGTCTCAATCATGGCTTTGTTTCTTTGCCCTTCAGGTTTACTCAGATCAATTGCAGCAAGCAGTTTGTCAATTTCTTCTACCGATAATACTACAGGTAGTTTTTTCCCGATCTTTGGTGTTTCAAGCAGGGTAATGGGGTTAACTTCAATAATCTCTTCAATCATTAAAAATATAAAAAAAGCTTTTATTCCTGAAATAACACGAGCCTGCGTGCGGGGAGTAACCCCCAGTTCGCCTATCCATTGAACAAATTTCCGGAGATCCGATAACTCAATCTCCGCGGGCTCTTTCTCAATATGTGCTGCTTCAAGGTACTGGGTTAACATGTGGATATCATGGATGTAAGCCGATACGGAATTAGGCGATAAAGATTTTTCCAGTTTCAGGAAAATTTCAAAATTATAAATGTTTTTATTCCACATTAAACACAATATAAAGCAATTTAATTCAATTCTAAGAATAATCTGATTAATTTTGTATCACACTTATTGTAAATTTAACATAAAAACAAATGAAAGTAAAAATTATCAACGGTCCCAACCTTAACCTGCTTGGCAGAAGACAAACTGATATCTATGGCACAAGTGATTTTAATTCCTTCCTTAAGAAACTTCAGGAGAAATATCCTGAAATAGAGATTGATCATTACCAATCAAATGTTGAAGGTGAAATTGTAAATAAAATCCATGAGGTGGGTTTTACATATGATGGTATTATTATTAATGCCGGCGGCTATACACATACTTCAATTTCTATTGCTGATGCACTGGTTGCAGTTGAAACCCCTGCTATTGAGGTACATCTTACCAATATCCTTGCACGTGAAGAGTATCGTCAGATGTCTTTTATTGCACATGCTTGCTGTGGTACCATTATGGGGTTCGGACTTGATTCGTACAGGTTAGGTCTGGAAGGATTAATTGAAATTGTAAGGAGGAAAAAGTAACCAAATAATAATAATAGACTTAACTTATGAACCGTAAGAAGACGAAAATTGTTGCGACTATTTCCGATAAAAAATGCGATGTTGAATTTTTAAGGAAACTGTATAATGCGGGAATGGATGTTGTAAGGATCAATACAGCACATCAGTCACCCGAAGATTCAATAAAGGTGATAAATAATGTAAGAGAAGTATCTGAAAAGATTGCTATTCTGCTTGATACCAAAGGACCGGAGGTTCGGACAAACAAATCTGAACTGGATATTAAAGTAACTCAGGGTCAGAGAATTAATATAAAAGGTAATCCTGCGATGGAATCAAACAAAAAGTGTTTGTATGTTTCATATGACCGGTTTGTGCATGATGTACCGGATGGAAGTAATGTATTTATTGATGATGGAGATGTGGAATTAAAGGTAGTGGATAAAAGCGAGGATACTTTATTGTGTGAAGTTTGTAACAGCGGGATAATTAAAAGTCGCAAAAGTGTAAATGTCCCCAGGATATCTATGAATCTTCCATCTCTTAGCGATAAGGACAGGATGTATGTACATTTTGCTGTTGAAAACAATCTGGATTTTATTGCCCATTCTTTCGTCAGGAGCAAAGAAGATGTCAGGGAGATACAAGAGATTCTTGATAAACATAAAAGTCCTATAAAAATAATCGCCAAGATCGAAAATCAGGATGGAGTTGATAATATTGATGAGATACTGGAAAATGTTTATGGAGTAATGGTAGCAAGAGGTGATCTTGCTATTGAAGTGCCGTATGAAAAGATACCCGGTGTTCAAAATATGATTGTCAGGAAATGTATTGCTTTAAGAAAACCGGTGATTATCGCAACCCAAATGCTTCATTCAATGATAGAAAATCCCAGACCTACACGGGCTGAGATAAGTGATATTGCTAATTCGATTTACGGTCAGACTGATGCTGTAATGCTTAGTGGTGAAACAGCTTATGGGAAATATGCTGTTCGCTCGGTTGAAACTATGACCAGGGTTGCTATACAGGCCGAGCAGGATAAGGAGGAATTCTATGATGCACCAACTATTCCTTTAAGCACTGAAATTACAGGGTATCTTTCCAAATCGGCCGTAAAAGCTTCAATCAGATTAAATGCCGGTGCAATTATCGCTGATACCATTAAAGGAAACACGATCAGGAACCTTTCCGGTTTCAGGGGCATAAAAACAGTATTTGCCCAGTGCTATTCGAAAAGAACCATGCGTGAACTTGCTCTTTCGTACGGTGTGGATGCTCATTATATGGAACTGAAAGATACTTCGCGCGAATTCTTTATTGATAATGCCATTGAAACACTTACCGGTAACGGAATAATCACCGAAAAGGACCTGGTTGTTGTTTTGGCAGGGAACTTTGGTCCCGGACCGGGTGCATCCTATATTGAGATAACCAGTGCAGAAAACCTGCGATCAGGCGATCTGCCTGAAATTCATTAGGAGGTTTTTTTTAGATTTGAAAGTCATCTGAAGCTTACGGCTATTTTATTTAGCCGTTATATCATAACACATCAGGGCATCCCCGTGACGCACATACAGCTTCCTGTCATGAATGACCGGGTGTGCCCAGTGCTGGTCGGTTCCCATGTGCACCTTGAAACTGCTGAGCACTTTGCAATCAGTTTCATCCGCCTCAATCAGTGCCATAACTCCGTTAGTCCCGTAACAATAAAAGAGTCCCTCGGCAAAAATAATTGCTCCCCCCGACAACTGGTCCGAAACATAATTGAGATTACCTGTCCCGGCATCAATACAATACCATTCCTTCTTATTGAAAGTCGAACTATATATACATCCCTCATGCAGGATAATCCCACCCAGCAGGTTAAACCATTCGTTGTTGCGCCACCCGATCTCAGCAGTTTTCCCGTCTTCCAATAG
>JAUWPX010000316.1 GCA_030611395.1 Bacteroidota bacterium
AATGAATGCCTTCTAGGTCTCTGCCTTCAATTTGCAGATTCCTTGGTTGCATAACACCAACAGCTAAACATACAGCATCAAATTTTTCGAGAAGATTTTGAGCCGAAATATTCTTACCTACCAGGGTATTGGTTTTAATCACTAATCCTTCCTCCTTAAGAAGTTGTATTCTACGGTCGATAATATTCTTGTTCAATTTGAAATCAGGTATCCCATACCTTAATAATCCTCCCACTTTATTATCTTTCTCAAAAAGTGTTACGGTATGCCCAAAGCGGTTTAACCGGGCAGCCACTGAAAGACCTGCCGGTCCTGATCCTACAACTGCCACTTTTTTTCCGGTTCTTTTATCCGGTGGTCTGGGTACAATATAGCCCAGGTCAAAGGCCTTTTCAATCACAGCAGCTTCATTTTCACGGATAGTTACAGCCTCATTATGGATAGCCAGAACACAGGATTTTTCACAGAGAGCCGGACAAACTCTGCCGGTAAATTCAGGAAAATCATTGGTTAAATGAAGTATATCACTGGCTTCTTTCCAGTCGCCCCGGTAAACAGCATCCTGCCATTCAGGTATTCTGCTTCCCACCGGGCATCCCCAATGGCAAAACGGAACACCACAATCCATGCAACGGGATGCCTGAAGCATCCTGTCATCCGTATTAAGGGTTTGTTCAACATCGCCATAATCTGATATTCTTTCTTCCACCGGACGATTTCCGGCTTCTTTTCTTTTTACTTCAATAAATCCTCTTGGATTTCCCATGATGCTATTTCAGATATTTAAAATAATGTACCTACTCAGCGTAATTAGGATCATAGTTAGCACGCCGGAGTTTCAGATTTACTTCCCTCAGCTTTATTTCATTAAGTACTTTTTTATATTCAAGGGGTAGAACCTTTACGAATTTTGGCAGATATTCATCCCAATTAACCAATACCTTTTCTGCAATCGCGCTTTTTGTATGCTTCCAGTGTGTTGAAATCATTTCCTGCAACTCCCTGACATCTTCATAATCCGTTAATATGGTTAATTCAACCATGTCCTGGTTACAGTAATAAGAAAAATCTCCATTAATGTCTAAAATATAAGCAATTCCCCCACTCATTCCTGCCGCGAAATTCCGACCGGTTCTACCCAAAACAACAACACGACCTCCTGTCATGTATTCACAACCATGATCTCCTACACCTTCAACCACTGCAATTGCACCGCTATTCCTTACACAAAACCTTTCGCCTGCAATTCCATTTACATAGATTTGTCCTTTTGTTGCTCCGTAAAGGATTGTATTTCCAATTATAATATTTTCTTCTGCCTTTAGAGTTGAAGAGGTTGGCAGAACCACTACGATCTTTCCACCTGATAAACCTTTCCCAAGGTAATCATTCGCATCTCCCTCGAGCCTAAAGCTAACACCGTTTACCAGGAATGCGCCAAAGCTTTGTCCGGCGGAACCATAAAAATTACAATTAACTGTATCTTCAGGAAGCCCTTCCAGGCCATACTTTTTAGTTATTTCACCGGAGAGCATCGCCCCGATTGACCGGTGAGTATTTGTAATTTCTTTGGTTATCCAAACCTTCTCTTTGTTTTTTAAGGCTTTGACGGACAATCTGATAATCTCCTTATCAATTACTTCATTAATTTTATGATGTTGAAGTCCGGTGTTATACAAAGGATTAATATCAGATTCTTTTGGATATGAAATAATAGAGGAAACATCAAGTTTCTTTACCTTGCCGTGATTTATGTCTTCTCTGACAAATAACAAATCACTCCTGCCCACCAATTCATCAAATTTCCTGAATCCCAGTTGTGCCATATATTCTCTTACTTCACTGGCAAGGAAATTAAAATAGTTAACCACATATTCCGATTTACCAAGGAAGCGTTTTCTTAATTCTTTGTCCTGCGTTGCAATACCTGTTGGACAGGTATTCAGGTGACATTTTCTCATCATAACACAACCCAAAACGATCAGGCCGGCAGTTGCTATTCCAAACTCTTCAGCGCCCAGCATTCCGGCAATAATGATATCCCGGCCTGTTTTAATCTGACCATCCGCTTGAATTTTCACTCTATCGCGAAGATTATTTATTACCAGGGTTTGATGTGTTTCAGCTAATCCCATTTCAAACGGGATACCGGCATGTTTGATTGAACCTGCCGGACTTGCTCCTGTACCCCCTTCTGTTCCGCTTATCACGATCAGATCGGCATGTGCTTTAGCTACACCGGCTGCAATGGTGCCTACACCATCTTCTGCAACAAGTTTCACACTGATTTTGGCATTTTCATTTACACATTTCAGATCGAAGATCAGTTGAGCCAGATCCTCAATTGAATAGATATCATGATGCGGGGGTGGTGAAATAAGGGTTATACCAGGCAATGAATTTCTGATCCTGGCAATCACTTTATCAACTTTATGCCCCGGGAGTTGACCGCCTTCTCCCGGCTTTGCTCCCTGCGAAATTTTTATCTGAATTTCATCAGCATTGACCAGATAATGAGTATTCACACCAAATCGCCCCGATGCAACTTGTTTGATAGAGCTTCTTCGATTGGCTTTATTTGAACCAGTATTAAACCGTTTCGGATTCTCTCCTCCTTCACCTGTATTGCTTCTGCCGCCAATTTTATTCATAGCTATTGCAAGTGCTTCATGGGCTTCCTTACTAATTGACCCGAAAGACATAGCGCCGGTCACAAATCGTTTCATAATGGCCGGTA
>JAUWPX010000302.1 GCA_030611395.1 Bacteroidota bacterium
CGTGCAGGACGCACATATTCTTCAATTACATCAACAGGTGAAAAAACTGCTTTATATTCAAATGGCCATTCCCTGATTACCGGTAATCCTCCAACAAGACATTCATATTTTGTAACCTCAACAGATGCATTATAATACCCTAAAATAACATTCCCCATACCCGGGGCAACTCCTGCATCTATTACCACTGAAACCTTCTTTTCCTTAGCCGTTTTTTCCAATTTAAAAGGGTCTTCAGGAAAAAAAGAGATATCAACAATATCCTTCCCGGCAAGAATAACATTTTTCACTGTATTATATCCCATAAACCCGGGAACTGCACCAATTACAAGGTCAAAGCCATTTACTGCTTCAGCCACTTTTTCTTTCGTGGTCAGGTCGGTCCTGTTTGTTTTTATCCCATGTTCCCTGTTTAATTTTTGCAGGGGTTCTTCCAAAACATCAACAGCAGTAACATCAAATTTTTTACTTAAATCAATAGCAATGGCATTACCAACAAGTCCGGCACCAAGTACAACTATTTTCTTTTTTTCCATAATTTGCCAGTTTTAGCCTGCATTATTAACTTCCCGGAACGAAGTGGAGCTCACCGAAGGTAATTAATCAACTTAGTATGGTTCCAATAATTGTAGCAGACAATAATGATGCAAGGGTGCCTGCAAGAAGTGCCCGCATGCCAAATTTTGATAATAAAACCCGCTGGTTAGGGGCAAGTGATCCAATACCTCCAATTTGTATCCCGATTGACGCAAAATTCGCAAAACCACAAAGCATGTAAGTAGCCATTATTATTGATTTATTAGAGAGGACACCCAGGTTTTTCAAATCTGCCAGACTAATATATCCCACAAATTCTGTCATAATTATCTTCTCTCCAAGCAATCTTCCCATAAGCGTCATATCTTCCCCCGGCACTCCGATCAGCCACATTACCGGTGCAAATAAATATCCCAGAACAAATTGCAACGATAATTCGTCAAACTGTCCATTAGTCTTTTCTGCAATTATCTCATTCAAATTTGTCCAGCCTCCAACCTTCATCAGTACAAAATTGAACATGGCAATAAACGCAAGAAAAACCAACAACATGGCAGCAACATTCACAGCAAGCCTGAGGCCCTGGGAAGTTCCGTTTGAAACCGCATCCAACACATTGCTACCGACCGTATCCCTTGAAATTTCAACCTCTTTCCCGACATCTTCAGTTTGCGGAACAAGCACTTTCGAAATTACAATCGCTCCGGGTGCAGCCATCACTGAAGCTGCAAGGAGATGTTTTGCAAATATCAGCCGCTGAACAGGATCACTCCCTCCGAGGAATCCGATATATGCAGCCAACACTCCTCCTGCAAGCGTTGCCATTCCACCGGTCATTACAAGCAACATTTCCGAACGGTTCATTTTAGGCAAATATTCCTTTATCATCAGTGGTGACTCAGTCTGCCCCAGGAAAATATTCCCTGCAACCGAGAGGCTTTCAGCTCCTGATAATTTCAATATTCTTGTCATCCCCCATGCCAGACCATAAACAATCTTTTGAATTATGCCATAATAAAACAATACCGAAGTAAGTGCCGAGAAGAATATAATTGTCGGAAGGATCTGAAATGCAAAAATCATCCCGTATTTGTCCATATCCAGAAATTCACCGAACAGAAATTCACTTCCAACTTTGGTAAAATCCAGTATTTTTACGAATATTTTACCAACAAATTCAAAAATACGACGTATCACCGGTATATAGAGGATACTTGCAGCAAGAACAACCTGGATCACGAGACCCGTAACCACAACTCTCCATGAAACAGCTTTCCGATTCGTACTGAATGCAAATGCAATTGCAATAATTACCAATAACCCGAACATCCCTCTCAATATTGTTAGCAGATTAAATTCAAAAGAAGATTTTACAGGAACTACACGGTTTGTTTCACTATCGAGCAGACCAGCCCCTCCGGATGATTGTGCCAAAGCAATCTCATCAGCAACAGAATCTGATAATTGCTGACCTTCTGTCTGAACTGTATTTATTGAATCTTGTGTAGTTGCTAATCCGGAAGTTGTGGTAATAAGAAAAAGAGGCAGGATAATCAATAAGTATTTTTTCATATAAAAAAATTTCATTCTTGTTTCCTTCGTTTTAATTCATCCCTTATAAGTGAAGCTTTTTCGTAATTCTCTTTTTCTATCGACTCGTTAAGTAATTCTTTTAATTCTTTTATTGAAAATTTTTCCAGCTCAAAAGTTGATTTAGTCTTATCCTGGAATTTATCATCACTATAACTTTTCGTAAAATTCTCTTTTCCAATTTCGCTGTTTGCATCTAACACTATACCCGACCTGGTCATAATTTCTTCATTTGTATAAATTGGGCATTTAAATCTTAAAGCAAGAGCTATTGCATCAGATGTACGGGCATCTATTGTTATCTCTCTGTTACCGTTTCTGCAGATTAATTTAGCATAGAAAATCCCCTCTTCCAGCCGGTAAATTTCAACTTCGCGAAGAGAAATCCCGAATGCACCGGCAAAATTATGAAACAGATCATGTGTTAGTGGTCTTGGAGGCGTAAGACCTTCCAGTTGAATGGCAATTGCCTGTGCCTCAAACCCGCCAATAATAATTGGTATCCTTCGTTCACCTTCTTCTTCAGTCAGTACAAGAGCATAAGCACCCGATTGAGTCTGACTGTATGATATTCCTAATACATTTAATTTAATACGCTTCATGCCTTCTCTGAAAAAACATTGGTTTCAAAAACCTTTTGTATTATTACAAATATATAAGTAATTAAACATTATACGATTTTAAATGATAAAAAATAATATGTAACCCGTAACAAAGATGGCCAAAATGGCAAGTATTCAAAATTCAGAAAATTAATAAACATAAAAAATTTGTATCTCAATTAATTTTT
>JAUWPX010000252.1 GCA_030611395.1 Bacteroidota bacterium
AAATTTCAAAACGGTGTCCCATATTGAACACTTTGTACATTTCTTTCCATGATGTTCCGGATTGTTCGCGGATAATTCTGAAAATTGGCGGAACAGGAAACATTTGGTCTTTAACAATATGCATATTGGAAACAAAATTAAGCACTTTTGTTTGAGCACCGCCACTGCAATGGATCATCCCGTGTATTTCTTTCCTGTATTTTTTCAACACATTAATAATCACAGGAGCATATGTGCGCGTAGGTGAAAGAACAAGTTTACCGGCATCTGCTTCAAGCTCCCCAATTTCATCAGTAAGCCGGAGATCACCGGAATATATCAATTCTTCGGGAATATGTGGATCAAAGCTTTCGGGATATTTTAATGCAATATAATTACTGAACACATCATGTCTTGCTGATGTAAGTCCATTACTTCCAATACCGCTGTTATACTCATCTTCATACGATGCTTTTCCGCTTGAAGAGAGACCTACAATTACATCTCCCGGCTTGATATTATTGATAACAACATCCGATCTCTTCATCCTGGTAGTTACGGTTGAATCAACAACAATTGTCCGTACAATATCTCCAATATCAGCAGTTTCTCCACCGGAGGAAAAAATTGACACCCCCATTTTTCTTAACTCATCAAGCACCTCTTCAGTTCCACTAATAATTGAAGAAATAACCTCCCCGGGTATAAGGTTTTTATTTCTTCCCAGGGTTGATGAAAGGACAATATTTTCTGTAGCACCTACACAAAGCAGGTCATCAAGGTTCATAACAACAGCATCCCGGGCAATCCCTTTCCAAACAGATAAATCCCCGGTTTCTTTCCAGTAAATATAGGCAAGTGATGATTTTGTCCCTGCCCCATCGGCATGCATTATATTGCAATATGCCGGGTCATCACCCAGAATATCAGGGATCACTTTACAAAAGGCATTAGGATACAATCCTTTATCCAAACCTTTAAGAGCCATATGAACATCCTTTTTTGATGCCGATACACCTCTGCGATCATATCTTGACTCATTTACTACCATATACCATAATTACGTTTTTAAGCCCTGCAAAGGTAATAATTCTGGTTCATCCGGAAAATGGTCTAAAATAACTATTCAGTATTATAATCGGTTCGTAGTACCTGGAATTCCGTACGCCGGTTTATCTGGTGAGCTATTTCTTGTTGTTGGTCAGTTTGCAATTTATTAATATAAGATTCATCAAGAATATCATTTTCCTTAAGAAAAGCATATTCTTTTATCAATTTTTCATCAATCACTTTTGGACGAGCCTCACCATATCCTTTTGCTGAGAGTCTGTCTGCTTTAATCCCTTTTTTTATTAGATAATCGACTACTGATTGTGCTCTCTTTTGTGAAAGATCCAGGTTAAACTCTTCCGTATCCCTTGAGTCGGTATGAGATATTAATTCAATGGTTACATTTGGATTATCCAGGAGTGTTTCCACGAGTTTATCTAATGAAACCATAGATTCAGGTCGCAAGTCCCATTTTGCAAAATCATAAAAAATATTAGGGAGTTCAATTGGATTATCAATAGAAGATAAAAGTATAGTTGCCTGAAAATCTTTACTCTCATTTTGCCCTTTAGTGGTTTCTCTACCCTTATTATTTAAATACCCGTTTTTCGAACCAATAAAAATATAATCTGTTTTTGGCTTCAGCATAAATTTAAAAGATCCATCATCATTCGTTTCTGCCTCAATATTCATCCCATCACTTCCAATAAGATTTACTATAGCTTTATTAAGAGGTTCTTCAGTTTCCTCATCTTTAACAACACCAATAAGATTAAACTTAAGTGGTGGAAGAACAAAAGAATAAATCTCATCATTCCCTCGTCCCCTCCGTGTAGAGCTGAAAAATCCTTTTTCTGAATCTCTTTCTATAACGATTCCAAAATCATCCGCAGATGAATTTACCGGATATTTCATATTTTCCACTTTCCAGTCTCCATCAATTGTTTGTGTAGCCCGGAAGATATCTAATCCACCCATTCCCAGATGCTGATCTGATGCAAAGTAGAGTGTTCCATCCGGATGGGAAAAAGGGAACATTTCATTTCCTTCAGTATTAATATCCTCTCCAAGATTTTCAGGGTCACTCCAATCTGCCCCTTCGGCAGTCCTTGATATCATCCACAAATCATTAGCTCCAAATCCGCCAGGCATATTAGACGCAAAGTACATTGTCATTCCATCATCGCTTAAGGCAGGATGGGCAACAACCAGACTATCATCAGCAATTTTGACAGGCTCAGGACTACTCCACGATGAACCGGTTCGGACAGTTTTAAAAATTGTGCATCCTAATTTTTTTCTTTTACTCACATTACAACGGGTAAAATACATAGTATTAAAATCACTTGTAAATGCAGGAACACCATCCTCAAATTCAGTATTTAGTTTTTCAACAGGGACAGGAGTACTCCATTTTCCTTTTCGGTCCATTTTAGTTTCATACAAATCGGTAAAATTCTGACCGGTACCTCCATGTACATTATTACCTGAAGATTCATCGCGTGCAGAGGTAAAAATTAAGATACGATAATCATCTCTGGCAAAAGCGGGACTAAAATCACTATTTCTTGAGTTGATATATTTCATTGCCTCTATTTCATATCCTGTAGGATTTTCTATCCATTGAAGTGCCAGCTCGCATGAAATTATCCCATCACTTGCACGGTAATCACCCGGGACAAGTTGTTTATAATGTTCAAATTCATTTCTTGCATCTTCATAGTCCCCCTCCTTTTTTAGCATTTCAGCATAACGAAGAATTGCAATGGGATTGTGATATTCTTTTGCAACAGCCTTTTTATACCATGTTTTCGCATACTGTGATTCGTTCATTTTATTATAACATTCACCAATTTGAAATGCAATACGAGTTTTTTCAGCACGGTCATGTATGCGGGAATATGCGTCTTTATACAAGTCAACAGCATCAAAATACTCACCTGCATTAAAGACTTCATCAGCTTTCTCAACTTTTCGTTTTTGGCAATAAAGATCAGGCAAGGCTATTTGACAGGCCAAAAAAAGAAAAAGGATATACTTCCATCTCCCCATTATTAAATCTTTTTTTTAACGCGTTAAAAGTAAAGATTTTTTCAATCATTTGAAAAACGATCTCAAAACAAGAAAATTGTTTGGTTAACGGGAAAACAAAAGTTCTCTGTACTTTGGAAGGGGCCAGATTTCATTATCAACCGTTAATTCCAATTTATCAATATGATATCTTATTTTATCAAAATAGAATCCGGCAATTTTTTCATATTCAAATGCTTTTTCTCTCACGTCA
>JAUWPX010000098.1 GCA_030611395.1 Bacteroidota bacterium
TTGACTGCAAATATGAAAAAGTGAAATGTATCTATACAGGTAAGCCATCCAATCAAAGGGTCGTTTTCGCGAAAGCATATTAACCGGTGTCCGGATAAAGAACATTGTTGAATAATATTTTACTAAAAACCCTAAGTTGCTGGATACTGGTTACTTTTGCCTTTTATCTTTAAAATCCTACCTTTGATATTTGCATTATAGCCATTATTAATTCATTAAACATTTATATATATGAAAAAACTAATGTATCTGTTTCTTTTATTTTTTCTATCAATCTTTATTTGGACTGGTTGTCAAAACGTTCAAAAAGAAACAAAAGATAATTCTACAGAAATTCAACAAAAAGTGAATGAATTTATTGAAGTTTCACTTAAATCTGACATGATAAATAATCTGTCAGACAATCAGAAAGAACTGTTAGGCTACCTTTTCAATGCTGCCGATATCATGAATGATATTTACTGGAAAGAAGCCTTTGGAGACAAAGAATCTCTTTTTAATGAAATAGATGATCCTGCAACGATTGATTTTATAAAGATCAACTTTGGTCCGTGGGAAAGGCTAAACGGGAATGAACCGTTCCTGGAAAATTATGGCCCGAAACCGGCAGGAGCAAATTTTTATCCTGCTGACATAACCAAAGAAGAATTTGAAAGTTTTGCAGATCCTGATAAAACAAGTCTTTATACAATTATTAACAGGGATGAAGACGGTACACTAAAAACCGTACCTTACCATATAGCTTTTCAGGAAGAAAATGAAAAAGCTGCAGAACTTCTTCTGAAAGCTGCTGATTTAGCTGATAATGAAAGCTTTAAAATTTATCTTAAGCTCAGAGCAGAAGCTTTGCTTACCGATGATTATTTCGAAAGTGACATGGCATGGATGGACCTTAGCAATAATGATATTGACATTGTTATTGGTCCGATAGAAAATTATGAAGATGGATTATTCAATTATAAAGCAGCACATGAAGCTTTTATTTTGTTGAAAGATCAGGAATGGAGCGAACTTCTTGACAAATTCGTCGGTCTTCTGCCTGAACTTCAGGAAAGTCTGCCTGTTGATGACAAATACAAAACAGAAGTTCCGGGTAGTGGTTCTGATCTCGGGGTTTATGATGTTGTTTTCTGTGCAGGCGATTGCAATGCAGGTAGTAAAACAATAGCAATAAACCTCCCAAATGATGAACGTGTTCATGCTCAGAAAGGATCGCGTAAGCTTCAGTTAAAAAATGCCATGCAGTATAAATTTGATAAAATACTCGTCCCTATATCCAATGTGTTAATTGCTGAAGAACAACGTAAACACGTCAAGTTTGATGCTTTCTTTCAGAATGTAATGTTCCATGAAACCGCACATGGACTTGGAATAAATAACACTATTAACGATAAAGGAACCGTACGTCATGCACTCAAAGAACAGTACAGTGCAATAGAAGAAAGCAAAGCTGATATTGTTGGCTTATTCCTGGTTAAAAAACTTGCTGAAATGGGCGAATTGGGAGAAAAGGACCTGATGGATAATTATGTAACATTCATGGCAAGCATATTTCGGTCAATTCGTTTTGGAGTAGCCAGTTCGCATGGAAAAGCCAATATGATCAGGTTTTACTTCTTCCAGGAACAAGAAGCATTTACCAAAAATGAAGAAACCGGTATGTATAGTGTTAATTTCGATAAAATGACGGAAGCAATGGAGCTTCTTGCAAATAAAATTCTTGTTATACAAGGAGATGGCGATTATGAAGCAGCAAAAAAACTTGTTGAAGAAAAAGGGTTCATAAGAGATGAATTGCAAAATGATCTGGATAAAATCGCGAAAGAAGGAATCCCGAGGGATATAAGATTTATACAAGGGAAGGATATTGTGGGGTTGTTTTAGTCTGAACTTTATAGCACTTTAATTAAATTGTCAAAGATCCTGTCTCATATTGTATTTATGCATAGGTCTGTTTTAGTAATAGTCCTATTCCTCGCAATAGTTCCTTTCGTCACCGGACAAGAACCGGATAGCATCATTGTTCGAAAAGGGAAATATTTTTTGATTGGAGACAGTATTGTACATATACCAGGTGATTCTATCAGTTTTTTGGAAAATTATATCCTTTCTCCAACCGATTCCTTACAACTAATAAAATCAAAAGGATTCTATGATTCTTTAAAGCTGAAAGCAAGTAAGTATAAATGGACAAGTGAATTATACAGTTGGTTGTTTACTAATGCTCCGGTACGTGATTATCTTGAAAAAACAGATAAAAGTGAACAGGGATTCATTCAGCATGAGGGAAAAATCATTCGTAATGTCAGAATACTCGAACTGGACCCATTTGGTCCCATAATTCGTGATACATCTGTTATTGACACCTCATGGATAAATAAAACGTTGAACAAAATACATATCAAAACAAAAGAAAAATATATACGAAATAATCTGATAATTAATAAAGGAGATAAAGTTAACCCCTATGTTCTGGCTGATAATGAAAGAATTATCAGGAACCTGACATATATTGAAGACGCCAAAATAATACTTATTCCCGTTTCGGATGAAACTGTTGATATTCTGCTGATCACTAAAGATAAATTTTCCATGGGATTAGATATGCAATTCTCCGACATCAATTCAGGGAAACTGGAGATCTATGATAAGAACATTATTGGTACCGGTCATGAATTAAAAACTAATCTGTTCTTTAACTATGATGAAGATCCAAGTTGGGGATATGAAGGTGTATATAAAATAGATAATATCAAAGGTAGTTTTATTAAAGGTATTATTAATTACAAAAATGCTTTCAATACTGAATTATATGGGATAAACCTTTCAAGAAAATTCTTCACTCCAAATACTAAATACGCTGGTGGAATCAACATTATTAATACATCTACATATGAAGATCTGGATACCATGCCACTCCCTACCCCACTTAGATACGGATATCAGGATTACTGGCTGGGCAGATCATTCATGCTTAATCATGCCTCAAGATCACGATTGATAATCTCAGGAAGATTTCTGTTCAATAATGTTTATGAAAGACCGGATATTGATGAATATTCTTACTATGATCTTCACAATTTCCAATTGTACCTGGGAAGTATTGCATTTTCCAGACAAAAATATTATAAGTCAAATCTGATTTATAATTACGGAACTATTGAAGATATCCCTTATGGTTTTTTACTTGAGTTTACAGGAGGATATGAAAATAATGAATTCTTTAACCGTTATTACACAGGAGTGGAATTCTCACATGGGAATTTCTTTAAGAACCTTGGTTATTTTCATACAAACATAGGATTTGCAGGGTTTTTATCAGAACAACAATACAGTCAGGGATTATTTCATCTGAAATCAGGTTATTTTACGAATCTTCTTCCCTTTTTTAACTACCACGTAAGACAATTTATTAGTATCGATTATAACATAGGAATCAGGCGGTTTGAAGATGAGTATATCAACATCTCAAACGAAAATGGAATACGTGGTCTTAGCAGCGATAGTCTCAAAGGAACACATCGTTTAACAATGAGTCTTGAAACCGTTGCCTTCTCCCCCTTCTATGTTTATGGATTCCGGTTTGCCTTTTATGGATTTACAGATTTTGGATTTATCGGGTCAAATAAGTATAATATTTTTAAAAATGATTTGTATTCAGCTATCGGGGTCGGACTAAGAATCAGGAATGAAAGACTTGTTTTTAAAACGTTTCAGATCCGTCTGGCTTTTTATCCAAGACTACCGGTTGATTATTCAAACCAATTTATTCATATATCCGGTGAAAGATTGTTCGACCCAAAGGATTTTGATGTGGATGCTCCCGGAATCCTGGAATTCAGGTGATAGCATACAATATTTATAAAAAAAATCGTATTTTACCATAAAATCTCTGCAATCTATGGAGAAAGCTAAAGGACTATGGCTGTCATTTACTGATTTTATCAGCAGTAATCAGCTTTTAACCGGAACAGATAATGTATTACTTGCTGTTAGCGGGGGTATTGATAGCATGGTAATGGCCAACCTTTTCCTGAAAACAGATAACACTATTGGTATTGTGCATTGCAATTTTCAGTTAAGAGGTACGGAATCAGATATCGATGAAAAATTTGTGCGTGAATTCGCTGAAAATTCTAATATACCTTTCTACGTAAAAAATTTCGATACCGAAGAATATGCTGAAGAAAAGAAGGTGTCCATTCAAATGGCAGCAAGGGACCTGAGATACGAATGGTTTGAAAAGATCAGGGTTACCGAAGGTTTTGATTATATAGCGCTGGCACATAACAAGAATGATATTCTTGAAACTGTACTGCTAAATATTGCCAGGGGAACAGGACTAAAAGGTATGACCGGTATAAAAAAGAAATCAGGTAATATCATCAGACCCTTACTATCTGCAACCAGAAATGAAATTACACAATATGCTGACGATAACGATCTTTTTTATCGTGAAGATTCCAGTAATGTCCAAATCAAGTATAAACGGAATAAAATCAGGCACCAGATCATACCTGAGTTTGAAGAATTGAATCCCGATTTTATTGATTCTTTTTCGCAAACTATCAACCAGATAGAAGAAGCCTATGAAATATTCGAAAATATGGTTAAAAAGAAAAAAGAGCTAACGGTTACTGAAATTGGTGATAAAACCCTGATTGACATTTTCAAGCTAAGAAACCTATCTAATAAAGCAACATATCTCTATGAATTTCTCAGACCATACCATTTTCCTTCCCAAATAATTCCTGATATTATTGAATCTCTTGATGGAATTTCAGGCAAGCAATTTCTTTCCTCAACTCATCGTCTTATAAAAGACAGAAACCATCTTATTATTACACCACAAAAAAAGGATACCACTGAAAAATATTATATTGACAAGGAAACAAAAGAATTAACCCTACCCATACGATTATTTTTCAGGAAATTCTCCTCAAAACCCAACCTTAAGATTCCTCATTCCCCGGATATTGCATGGGTAGATGCATCTATTCTTGAATATCCTTTAATCCTAAGAAAATGGAAAGCCGGTGATTATTTTTACCCTCTTGGAATGCAAGATCCTAAGAAACTCAGTGATTTCTTTATAGATGAGAAACTATCCCTGATTGAAAAAGAAAACTCCTGGATACTAACATCAGGTGACAAAATTGTCTGGGTTCTTGGTAAACGTATCGATGACAGGTTCCGGGTAGAAAAAGAAACCAACGAAATTCTTGAAATAAAAACCGGGTAAAGGAAAGGGAAGCTAAAAGTTATTCGTGCATTCGTGGCTTCCTTATATTTTTTCATAAAAAACTCTCCATAAATGTCACAAAACAGGGCATAAATTATACTTACTTAATAAACACTTGTGTTGAACAATTTTAAAGACACATACAATACTTATTACAAATTAGTATATCGTTTGGCATTTAAATTCCTGGGTAATCATGATAATGCTGCTGACATAACACAAGATGTGTTTTTGCATTTATATAGTCAACTAAATCAAAAAGGCGAAGTTCATAACACAAAAGCCTGGCTCTATAAAGTAACAAGTAACTTATGTATAACCTTTCATAATAAAACCAAAAGGATTACCAGACCAGAATATGAAAAACCTGCAGCCGATGAGGCAGATAACGAGAAAAATATTGAAATAGTTGAGGCGCTGAAAAAAATGAATAAGCGTGACAGGATACTTTTAACACTGTACAGTGAAAATATTTCATACAAAAAAATGGCTGAAATTACTGGAATAAAATTTACATCCATTGGAAAAACATTATCAAGGTCATTAAAAAAATTAAAACATGAAATGGAAAAATAACAACGACAAATGCATATCTGAAAAAATGCTTCAAATGTATATTGATAATGAGATAGATGCATTTGAAAAAGCAGGCATGGAAAACCACTTTGCAGAATGCAAAAACTGCAATCGAAGATTAAATGAACATAAAAAAATGATTTCCGATTTTAAGCAGAGTTTATCATTTACTAATATCGATTCAATAGATATCCCTGAATTTAATTATAATAAAACACCGGTAATTGCATGGAAAAAGCACCGTTTGTTTTATTGGAAATGGGCTGCCGCTGCGGTTATTTTAATTACTTCATCATTATTTATACATAAAAAAATAAATATCAATAGTCAGAATGATATTCAATACATAATATTTGATATATG
>JAUWPX010000180.1 GCA_030611395.1 Bacteroidota bacterium
TTAATTCTACTTATATTTTTTCTTACTTCCCTTGTTGGTATCTCGCAGGGAGAGTTAGATATTCAGCGAAAAGCTTTTTACAGAAACGAGAAATCCATCGGTCTTATGCTTAATTCAACCGGTTACGGATTAAGCTTAAGGTACGGGAAAAGGATCAACTTCTTTAACAAAAAAATATTTGAGGGAGATATTAGTATCCTTAAACATCCTAAAGAGTACAAAACAACCAACCCCTATTTTCCCGGTAACAAACGATTTGTTTTCGGTAAATTAAACTTTGCATTAACTCTCCGTGGCGGAATGGGATTTCAGCATATGATCTTTAAAAAAATTGATCAGGGGGGTATTGCTATCCATTACATTTTTTCCGGTGGTCCCTCACTTAGCTTATATAAACCAATTTACTACGATATACTCTACCCTGTATCACTTTATGAAGTTGAAGTGAGAAGTGAAACGTTTAATATCTCAATCCATAAACCCGAGGATATTTACAGACAATCATCATTCCTGAAAGGGATTGACGAAATAAAAATTGTCCCGGGGGCTTATGGTAAGGCAGGGATAAATTTTGAATACAGTAAACAAGACAGGATAATTCACGCTATAGAAATCGGTGTTACAATTGATGCCTTTCTTAATAAAATACCGATAATGGCCAGTGAAGATAATCTCCGGATTTTTCCCGCACTTTTTGTGAGTTACAGGTTTGGCCGTATTATCGATACCAAAACCCTACTTTCTGAAAATCCCGAATATAATCAGAAACTGTCCCCTGTATCTATTGGATATTAGTGACTGATTTATGACAACAATCATTGATGAATTGATAATTATTCCTACTTTTGTATAAATTTTTTTAATAATATTATTTAATTACTTGAATTATGGCAAAAATTAAAATTGCAATCAATGGATTTGGACGAATCGGAAGAATTGTTTTTAAAATCGCCCTTGAAAGGCCGGATCTTGAGGTAGTTGGGATTAATGACCTGACGGATACAAAAACACTTGCACATCTGTTAAAATACGATTCTACACAAGGAAGATACGAAGGTGTTTCTTATAAAAACGAATTTTTAATAGTTAACGGCCTGCGGGTTAAAGTAACTGCTGAAACTAATCCGGCAAATATTCCCTGGTCAGAAACCCCGGATGTTGTTGTTGAATCAACAGGTGTTTTCCGGTTAAAGGAAAGTCCTAAAGGCGGCTATGGTGACCATCTGAAAAATGGAGCAAAAAAAGTTATCTTAACAGTTCCGGCAAAGGATAAAATCGATAAAACCATTGTACTTGGAGTTAATAATGAAGACCTGAAACCAGAGGATCAATGTGTTTCAAATGCATCTTGTACTACTAACTGCCTTGCTCCTGTTGTTAAAGTGCTTAATGACAAATTTGGGGTTGTGAACGGTTTGATGACTACTATTCATTCCTATACAAACGATCAGAGACTCCTGGATTTTCCACATTCAGACCTTCGCAGGGCAAGATCTGCTGCTATTTCTCAAATACCAACCACAACCGGTGCTGCATCTGCTGTAGGAAAAGTTATTCCTGAATTAAACGGAAAACTCGATGGAATGGCAATCCGTGTTCCCACTGCAACCGGATCACTGGTTGACCTGGTTGCTAACCTGAAGGTTGAAGCTACGGTTGCAGAGATCAATGCTGCAATGAAGGAAGCTGCTGAAGGACCAATGAAAGGAATTCTTGAATATACTGAAGATCCCATTGTATCTGTTGATGTAATACATACCGAGTATTCATCTATTTTTGATGCTCTAAGTACAATCGTAAATGGAAAAACTGTTAAAGTATTATCATGGTATGACAACGAATGGGGATACTCAACAAGAGTGGTTGACCTGTGTGAAAAATTATTTGAATAATTTATATGAATAATTATTTAAAAAAAAGACCTGAAATTTGATTTCAGGTCTTTTTTTATTCATATTCTATTTTTATATCGAAAGGTATTTGAACAGACTCCTTGTAATGAAGTCCCAGATTATGTATCGCCTCATCATCCTCCTCATAATACCACTCTACAATACATGGGTTACCTGCATCATAATACTTTTTTATTATACGTAATAATTCAAGAATAAATTTTGACGATCCGCTGTTGGCGTATTCAAGTTTCATTATCAACATAGTTTTTTTAGCCGGGTCTTGAAAATACTTATCAACCCACTTAAAAACATTCCTGTAGAAGGCATCCGGATTCTCGTGAATGGAACGACCCTCTAATCTAAAAATCCCTGTTTTATTACTAAAGTTAACATATGGTGATATTTTAGATTTTTCAATAATAAGATCCTTCATAATTAAATATATATTATGTTTTTCTAAATATTCTCATTAATCCCTTTTTCTCATTTACGCATTCTATCATTTCTTCATTCATAATGTAATGCTTTTATCGGATCAAGTTTAGAAGCCTTAACTGCCGGTATATACCCGCTAACTAAACCAACAATAAAACATGCAGCAACCCCGCCAAAAATCCATATCCATGGGACAACAAAAGATGATTTTAGAAGAACTGACATAAGATTACCAACAAGCAAGCCCAAAACAATTCCAACAACGCCGCCCATCTGACCAATTAATATTGCTTCAAATAAGAATTGTTGCTTGATCATTTGCGCCTTTGCTCCAATAGCTTTTCTAATACCTATCTCCTTTGTTCTTTCAGTAACAGAAACAAGCATTATATTCATTAATCCAATAGTAGCCCCAAGTAAAGTTATCAACCCTATAATAGATGCAGCTAAACTTACTTTCCCCATACTTTCAATCAGAATATTTACCAGATTGTCACTTTGGGTAATGTTAAAATCACTCTCATCCCTGGCGGCAAGCCCCCTTACTACCCTGAAAACCCCCTCTGCTTCACTAACCATAACATCCACAAGTTTTGGATCATCAGGTAAGACATTTATCTTAAACGACATCCTGGGGCGTGAAAAATATTGCCGAACATTGGTAACCGGTAAAACACACAATCTTTCATCCCCCATGAAACTCGAACCCTGGGGCTCAAGTACTCCAATTATTTTATACTTCCCGCCACCAACTGAAATAACCTTATTTAACGGATTTTCAGAATCTTCAAAAAGACTATTAACAATTTCAGAGCCAATAAGGGCAAAATTTCTATTCGTTTCTATTTCTGAAGAAGAAAAATTTCTTCCGCTTGATAATTCCTTGCCTGATACCCTCAAATAATTCTCATCAGTCCCGATAACCCAGATATTTGGATTGGTTTTTTCCGATTTGTGTTTTGCCGTAGCCATGTACGAAGCATCGATTGAAATTGAAACTGCACCAGGAAAAATAAAATCATCCTTAAACTTTTTTGCTTCCTGATACGAAATGTAATGATGATTTTTTTTTCTGTAACGCTGGTCACCTACCTGGATATTCATGCTCCTGCTCTCAATTGTAAAAGAATTTGCACCAAGCATGGTGAATTGTTTTGTTATAGAATTCTTGATAGAATCAATAGCTGTAAGTATGCCCACCAGGGCCATTATTCCAAATGCAATAATCATAATAGTCAATATAGTCCGTACCTTATTTGTCTTTACAGATTGAATTGATACCCTGAGGTTTTCTCTAAATAAGCCTATTTTCATAATTAATACATTATCAAGTCCTGTAAAAAGGAGCTATTTCAATTTTTCTTTTCATACGTTTAAATCTTTTATGTTAGTGACAAGGTACTTATATTTTCTACCTTTTTACAAGTTCTGTGGTATTTGTTACTCGCTCCCACAAGACCCCATGGCGCAAACCCGCTCGTGAACTTCCATGTGGAAAAATCCGTATTCTGTCAGGGAGCCATTATTTATTCATTTTTGTTTGTGTATTAATGATACATGGAAGTTTCATAATAGATAAAAGTAAATGAATATTAATGAATATGTTTTCTGCAAAGTTAAAATGTTGAGCGAAATATTAAAATTATGCATTTCTTATTGTCTGTTTGTTTTGTTTTTCGCACTTTTGTCAGGTTTTAAACGAAGTGTTTTGAAAACCCGCAACTATTATTTGTTATTAGGTGGTAATCTGGGTGATAGATATTATTACTTTTCATCTGCCATATCCTTGATTCGAGAAAGAATTGGTGTCATCAATTCTGTTTCATTTTTATATGAAACCGAACCCTGGGGGT
>JAUWPX010000162.1 GCA_030611395.1 Bacteroidota bacterium
CTATGCATATGTAAAATATGATTTGTAATTTCAGTCTATTCGTTTTCATTTGTTTGTTTGTTTGTTTTGATTAGGCTATAAACAATAGGTACAATATATATATTGAGCAGGGTTGAACTTAATAAACCACCTAATATCACAATGGCCATTGGGCTCTGGATTTCATTACCTGATTTATTGCCTGAAATTGCCAGGGGTAACAGGGATAACGCGGCTGTAAGAGCTGTCATCAGTATCGGGCTTAACCGGTCAATGGATCCTTTTAAAATGGTCTCTTCCAGGGATTTTCCCTGTTCCAAAAGGTGTTGGTACCTTGAGACAAGCAGTATCCCGTTGCGTGTTGCGATCCCAAAAAGAGTGATGAATCCGATAATTCCGGGAATACTTACAACCCGGGTTGTAAGTAGAATGGCAGCAACACCTCCAATTAGAGAAAGAGGAAGATTTATAAGAATTATCCCTGCAATTTTGGAATCTTTGAATTCCTGGAACAGGATAATAAAAATTATAAATATTGCCATGATGGATGTAATGGTTAAAACTCTTGTTGCATTGGCTGTGCTTTTGAACTGCCCGCCGTATTCAATCCTGTAGTTTTCCGGAAGCTCAATGGAATTATCGATGGTCTCCCGGATATCCGCAATAAGGCTACCCAGATCCCGGCCGTCAGAATTAACAGAAACAACCAGTTTCCTTTGTACATTCTCCCTGCTGATAGTATTCGGTCCGCTTGATGATTTGATATCTGCAACAAAGCTTAAAGGAATTTTTTTACCATCATGAGTATCGATCAGTGCATCCCTGATGGCTTGGATACTATTCCTGTTCTTATCCCTGAACCGAACTACCAGGTCAAATGCTTTTTCATCTTCGAATACATCTGAAACCTTTACCCCTCCAAATGCATTGGTAATAAATTTTTGCAGGTGGTTAAGGGAAATTCCATATTTAGCCAACATATCTCTTTTTGGAAAAATCCTTATTTGAGGCACTTCAACCTGCGATTCAATGGTCAGATCGCCAATGCCTTCAATATGCAAAATCTCCTCTTTGATTTTCGTTCCAATTTTATACATCAGGGAAAGATCGGTTCCGAAGATTTTTATGGCAATACCTGCCTGAGAACCTGAAAGCATGTGGTTGATCCGGTGTGTAATTGGTGCACCGACTTCAATGCCAACTCCCGGGATGGTACCCAGCTTTTCCCTTACTTCGGCTAAAAATTCATCTTTTGTCCGGTTAGTAAGGGTAAATGGAACATCCAGTTCAGATACATTAACCCCAAAGGTATGTTCGGACAGCTCACCTCGCCCGGTTTTACGACCAACTTTCTGCACTTCAGGGATGCTGAGTATCATCTGTTCAGCTTTCAGCCCGATCTTATTCGACTCTTCCAATGAAATACCCGGTTTGGTAATAACATTAATTGTCATGGATCCTTCGTTAAACGGAGGAAGGAAATCGCGACCAAAAGTGAAAAAGATAATTACTGCTGAAATGAAAAGTGTAAGAGCAATGCCAATAATCCAGAATTTTACCTGCAATGCTTTTTGCAAACTGGAAAAATATATCTTTTTCAGATTCCTTTCTACCCAGCTACCCTCTCTCTGTCTTTTCAGATTTTTTCCATTTGTGAGTAAAAGGCTACAAAGTACAGGGGTTACGGTAATTGCTACCAGTAATGATGCAAATAATGAAACTATATATGCAATACCCAGAGGTTTCAGCATACGGCCTTCCATTCCTGTCAGAAAAAATAGCGGAATAAAGGCTACGATAATGATAAGCGTAGCATTCAATATAGACGACCGGATTTCTTTGGATGCTTCAAAAACAATGGTTAGGGATTTCTGTTTCTGATCCGGGGGCTTCCAATAATTCGCTTTTAGTCGCTTGTATACATTCTCCACATCAATTATCGCATCATCGACAAGTGATCCAATAGCTATGGCAATTCCTCCCAGGGTCATGGTGTTAATTGTTATTCCGAGTGCTCTCAACGTCATCAGGCTGATAAGGATTGACAGTGGCATAGCAAGGAGCGAAATAAAAGTTGTTCTGGAATTCATAAGGAATAGAAAAAGGATGAGAACAACAAAGACCGACCCCTCCAGCATGGCTTTTTTTACATTATTTATTGAAGTCCTGATGAATTCAGCCTGGTTCAATATTCGTGTATGGTAAGTAATTCCCTGAACTGATTTTGAGATTTCTTCCAGGGCCTTATCGATTTCTTCAACCAGGAGAAGGGTGTTTATTTTTGGTTGTTTTACAATGGTTAAAAGTACTGCCGGTTCTGCATCAACAGAACTATCCCCGATCTTAGGTGCAGAACCTATCTTTACTTCAGCAATGTCCCTGATCATTATTGGTTTATGATCCACCATTTTAACCATTATTTTACCAATTTCTTCAGTATTGGTGGTTCTTGCAATACCCAGTACAGTGTATTCATTTCCATATTCATTAATGAAGCCTCCACTGGCATTTTCATTTGCCCCATTCGCAGCCTCTAATAATTCATTCAGTGAAACCTGATAATATCGCATTTTATCCGGATTGGCAAGGATCTGATATTCCTTATAATCACCCCCAATTACCACTACTTGTGATACACCGGCAACGGATAGCAACCGTGGGCGAATGTTCCAGTCTGCAAAAGTTCTCAGGTCCATAGGGTCCATAGCGGATGAGGTCAGTCCCAGTATCATAACTTCACCCATTAGGGAAGACTGAGGAGCGATCATTGGTTTACTTACACCGTGGGGCAAATCCTCTGAGACCTGGATTAAACGCTCAGTTATTGTCTGACGCGCATTGAATATATCCGTATTCCAATCAAATTCTGCCCATACAATGGATAAACCCATTGCAGAAGAAGATCTGACCCGCCGGATGTTGGTGGCTCCGTTTATTGCCGTTTCAATAGGGAAGGAGACCAGGCGTTCCACCTCTTCAGGTGCCATCCCATGTGCTTCTGTCATAACAACCACAGTAGGAGCAGTGAGATCCGGGAACACGTCAATTTCCATTTTCATTGTAACAATTGTACCTGCAGTCAGGATCAATACCGCTACCGCAACAATTACCAGCCGGCTGCTTAAAGAGTATTTAATAATTCTGTCTAACATCTCTTTCTTTCTTTAATGTGAATGTGTATCCGGAAGGTCGGTGGATATGGAAGCCAATTTTACATGGTAGGCACCCGTTACAACAACCATCTGGTTCTCTTCAAGACCTGCCAGTATCTGAACAAATTTTCCATCATCAGCTCCTGATTCAACATATCTTCTCTCGTAATCCCCATCTTCATTTTGAAGGAAAACGTATATTTTACCCTGTTCTTCCATAAGAGCGGTTTTCGGTACAACAATGGCACCACTAAAAGGTTTTCCTAATAAATTTATTTCCACAAAAGAACCTGGTAAGAGATCAGTATGGTAGTCGATCTCAAAGGAAACCGGTGTGAAAAACGAAGACTCATCCGTACTGCGACCATAAGCCAGCAACCTTCCATTCAGGGCTTCACTCAGGTAAACTTTGTTGCTATATGAAGTGGTAAAAGATGCGGATGTAAAAGTACTTAACTTGTTGAAATGGTTTTGTGGTACGTCTGCCTGTAGAATAAGTTTGTTGCGTGTAATAACAGTTGCTAATTTTTCACCCGCATTAATGTATTCTCCTTCAGATGCATAGATTTCATGAATGTATCCGGTTGTTTTTGATATAACCTTCTGCCCATTCTGATTCCGGTTTTCTAAATAAACTAGATACCGGGATTCGGCATTTTTGAAATTGGTTTTAATTTCGAGAAATTTCTCTTCGGATATTATCCGGTCTTTAATTAACTCAGAAGCACGCTCATAGTTCATTTTATTTTTTTCATATTCAAGTTTTATTTCATGAAACTTCAGGTCATAATTTTCGTCAGTAAGAATCCCCCCCTGAATTTCAAAAAGAACATCGCCTTTTTTTACGGCTGAGCCCAGTACAAGATTATTATTAACGAAATGTATGAATCCACTCGATTGAGCCTGATAAGACTGAACATTCTCGCGTGCAGGGATAATTACTCCCGTTGTTTTCAGGATATCTCTGAATTCTTGCTTTTTCAGGGTCAGGATCTGAATTTCCGATTCATCATTATAATGATCCTCAGCTTCCTGAGTAGTGTCAGTTTGTTCATGAACATGATCTGTCTCAGGGTGTTCATTGTTATGTTTTGCAGTATGGTTACATCCAAACATGTATATTGTTGCTACAATGGAAATCAACGAAATTGTTTTTTTCATATTATTTTATTTATGGATTTAATATCCGTTTTTAATTCAGATAAATCTCAGGTTATTTGTTTAACAGACCTGAACTACCAATACGGGTTTGTAAATAATGATTGAATTCTGGTAGAAAAATGTGGGGCTATCCCTTTCCGGATTGGTGTATTTCGGATTATTATCAGGTAAGGGACTGGCAGGTTTTGAGCAGAATATTGCCCGCAACCGGATTTTTAGTAGTTGAA
>JAUWPX010000013.1 GCA_030611395.1 Bacteroidota bacterium
TTTTAAGGCAGCCCTCCCGCTTCTGGCAGTAAGTATAATTGAAGATTCCTTAATACCGATATCCGTTGGATCGATTATTTCATAATTTTCCCTTTTTTTCAATACGCCGTCCTGATGTATACCGGAAGAATGTGCAAAGGCATTCCTCCCGACAATTGCTTTGTTGGCTTGAACCGGCATTCGCATGAGAGTAGAAACAAGTCTGCTGGTTGCATATATCTTTTTTGACTTAATCCCTGTTTTAAAAGGAAAATCAGAGTGACTCTTCATGATCATTACAACTTCTTCCAGTGAAGTATTTCCCGCTCTTTCACCAATTCCGTTTAAAGTTACTTCCACTTGTCTGGCCCCGTTTTTAATGCCCATTATTGTATTGGCTGTTGCTAATCCCAGGTCGTTATGACAGTGAGTTGAAATAACAGCCTTATGAATACCTTTTACATTTTCTTTAAGGAATTTTATTTTTGCTCCATATTCCTCAGGAAGGCAATATCCTGTAGTGTCGGGTATATTAACCACTGTTGCACCTGCTTTGACCACAGCTTCAATTACCCTTGCCAGATATTCATTTTCTGTACGACCTGCATCTTCAGCAAAGAATTCAACATCGTGAACAAATTTCTTTGCATATTTCACTGCATCCACAGCACGTTTAATTATCTCTTCCCGGTTGGAATTCAGTTTATGAGTTATATGGAAATATGAAGTGCCTATACCGGTATGAATACGTGGATTTTTCGCAAACTTTAATGACTCTGCAGCCACTTCAATATCATTTTTTATTGCCCTTGTTAAGGCACAAATAGTTGGTTGCGTAACAGCTTTCGATATTTCTACTATCGATTGAAAATCACCAGGACTGGAAACAGGGAATCCTGCCTCAATAACGTCTACTCCAAGAGCTTCCAGGGCTTTTGCGACTTCAATTTTTTCTACTGTATTCAATTGGCAACCAGGCACCTGTTCCCCGTCTCTGAGGGTTGTGTCGAAAATAAATATCTGATCTTCCATTTTAGTTGGTATTTAATATGTTATTAATCAAACGTTCACTATTCTCTACTTGATCTTAATTTCCTTACCTGTTCACCGGTTTGCCACATTTCCGATTCCCTCATTTCTTTCAATTCAGCCTCCAGTTCACTCTTATAGTTTTCACTCCCGGTCCTTTCAAGTACAATTCTGGTTTCATTTCCTGTTTTCACGCTTTCATACAAATCATTAAAAACAGGCAATACTGCTTCACGGAATTTATGCCTCCAGTCTAATGCACCTCTTTGTGCTGTTGCACTGCAATTGGCATACATCCAGACCATGCCGTTCTCATCAACCAGCCTTATTAAGCTTTGTGTTAACTCTTCAACAGTTTCATTAAAAGCTTCACTTGGACTATGGCCATTTTCACGCAGTACTTTATACTGAGCTTCCATTATTCCTGCAATTGCACCCATCAGAACTCCTCTTTCCCCGGTAAGGTCGCTATATACCTCATTCTGAAAAGTAGTTGGAAACAGATAACCTGATCCTATAGCAATTCCTAATGCCAATGCTCTGTTTACTGCCCGTCCCGTGAAATCCTGATACACTGCATAGCTGGAGTTTATACCACTGCCGGCCAGGAAATTTCTGCGAACACTGGTGCCTGAGCCTTTTGGTGCTACAAGGATAACATCTACATTACCGGGAGGAATCACTCCGGTTTGGTCACTATAAGTAATTGAAAAACCATGCGAGAAATACAGTGCATCGCCCTCATTCAGGTGTTGTTTTAATACAGGCCATACAGTTCGCTGAGCAGCATCTGATACGAGATACTGAATAATTGTTGCTTTCTTAACTGCTTTTTTTATTGGAAAAAGAGTTTCCCCGGGTTTCCAGCCATCTTTTACTGCCCGTTCCCAATCCTCTTTAAAGTCGGGTGACTGGCCAATAATTACGTTAAACCCATTATCCTTCATATTCAAAGATTGAGCAGGGCCCTGAACGCCATAACCAATAACAGCGATTATTTCATTTTTTAAGATTTCATGTGCTTTACTTACAGGAAATTCATCACGGGTAACTACATCCTCTGTTACACCACCAAAATTAATTTTTGCCATAATTTTTAATGTTAATAATTATCTAATAGTAATTTTATTTCTTTTATCTGAAAATATTTATACCGGTTCAAAAAATTATTTGTTATTTACTTTTTTGCTAATTGCCGACAGCCGACTGCTGACTGTGGACTGCCGACTGATTATTTGCCTCATCCATCTCTTTGAGATATGCCATCAACTCTTTTGTTTGTTTTGTAATAGCTACCCTTCCTGACCGGACAAATTGTAAAACCCCATAAGGGTCAAGTTCATTCAGCAGATCAGTGGTATCCTGTTTATGACCTGTTTTTTCAATAACCACATATTCCGGCGTAATTTCAAGGAACCGGGCATTTGATGAACGAACTATAGATTCGATCTTGTTACTTATCATTATCTCAGTTGTTCGTACTTTATACAAGGCTATTTCCTGATAAATAATTTCATCGTTTGTGTGTACAAATACTTTCAGAACATCAATTAGTTTTTCCAGGTGGCGTTGTACTTTATCAATCATATCTTCTGTTGTAATAACCACAATGGTTAATTTATGAATGCCCTTAACAGCAGATGCGGAGGCAGCTATACTTTCGATATTGATTTGTCTTCTTGTAAAGATTGTAGTAACCTGGTTAAGAATACCAATATGATGTTCGGTAAATATTGAGATAGTAAATTCTTTTTTCATAATATTTTACATTTACACATTTTATCATTTCCCCATTTACAGTCTAACAAAGTTTAATCTCAGAAACTGACGATCCCGGTTCTATCATAGGGAAAATATTCCCTTCTTTTTCTACCATTATCTCAAGCAGGTATGATTTTTCGCGGGAAAGCATTTCATCAATAGAAATCTCAAGGGTTTCCCGTTCTTTAACGCGCCTTCCACTAATATCAAAACCTTCTGCAATTTTGACGAAATCAGGATTAATAAGTTCAGTTGATGCATATCTTTTATCAAAAAACATATCCTGCCATTGCCGAACCATTCCCAGGAAATTATTGTTCAGAATGATTATCTTAACCGGAAGTTTATATTGGAAGATAGTTCCCAGTTCCTGTATTGTCATTTGGAAACCGCCATCTCCAATAAATGCGATAACCGGAACATTGGGTTTGCCAATTTTTGCACCAACAGCTGCAGGCAATCCGAAGCCCATTGTCCCCAATCCACCGGAGGTAATAAAGCTATTAGGATTTTTAAACTTATAATATCTTGCAGTTGCCATCTGATGTTGGCCTACATCAGTTATAATAATTGCTTCTCCCTGTGTTTTTTCAGAAATAAGACTTACTATTTCACCCATTCTTATTTCTCCCCGGGATGGATAACATTCTTGTTTTATAACTTTAGCGGTTTCAATTTTATTACATGACTTGAATTCAGAAAGCCATTCAGGATAGGAGTTGGCATTCACCTTATTAATAAGTGCTTTTAGAGCTTCTTTAGCATCACCGTGTATTTCAATATCAACTTCAACAATTTTGTTTATTTCAGATTTGTCAATTTCGATATGGATAATGTTGGCATTTGTTGCATATCTTTTAAGGTCTCCCGTGACCCTGTCATCGAACCGCATTCCAATGGCAATAAGCAAATCAGCTTCATTTGTTTTGATATTAGGGCCATAGTTACCATGCATCCCCAGTAATCCGGCATATAGTGGATGTCTGGAAGGGAAAACAGATAACCCTAAAAGAGTTGATGCCACAGGAATACCTGTTTTTTCCACAAAGGCTTTCAGTTCTTTCCCGGCCTTTGATAACAGAATACCATGACCTGCCAGGATCAATGGTTTTCTGGCATGATTGATAAGAATTGCTGCTGATTCAATATCAGCAGGGTTAAGGGGAATATTTGGATTATAGCTTCTGAGATGGGTGCATTTCTGATAGTCAAAAGCTAATGTTTGCATTTGAGCGTCTTTGGTAATATCGATCAAAACAGGACCGGGTCTGCCGGAACCTGCAATAAAAAAAGCTTTCGAAATAATTTCAGGAATATCTTTAGCTTGTGTGATTTGGTAATTCCATTTGGTAACCGGCATTGATATTCCCTGAATATCAGTCTCCTGAAAAGCATCTGATCCTATCAGGTTTGATACTACCTGAGCAGTTATGAAAACCACAGGAACAGAGTCAAGGAAAGCATTGGCGATACCGGTTACCAGGTTTGTCGCTCCTGGTCCGGAAGTAGCAAAACATACTCCTGTTTTGCCTGTAACCATTGCATATGCCTGAGCTGCATGTGCTGCCCCTTGCTCATGTCGCGTTAGTATATGATTCAATTTATTGTCTTCAATATCATATAATTCATTATAAATTGGCATAATAGCGCCTCCAGGGTAACCGAAAATGGTATTTACATTTTCCTCAATGAGGGAATAGAGAAGTGCCTTTGCACCGGTAATCTTTTCTTTTTTTCTTGTCTTTGCCATCTTATCCTGTTTTTGGCTAATGGTTATAAATCAAGGGAATAAGTCTTTATATTTCTCTAATAGCACCAATATTTGCCGAACTTACCATTTGTGCATAAGCTTTTAAAGCAGCAGAAATATGACGATCCCGGTTTTTGGGTATAAATGCCATAGTGCCTTTTTTTTCTTCCTTATTCAATCTCTCTGAAATTTCTTTGTCAGTTAGCTTAACATTTATTTTTCTTTGTTTTATATTAATTTCTATTACATCATTATTTCTAACCAGCGAAAGTTCCCCGCCGGCGGCAGCTTCGGGTGATATATGGCCAATAGAAAGACCGGATGTTCCGCCGGAGAACCTGCCATCTGTAATCAGGGCACACTTTTTATCTAAATTCCGCGACTTAATGTATGAAGTCGGGTAGAGCATTTCCTGCATTCCCGGGCCTCCTTTTGGTCCTTCATACCTTATCACAACTACCTCGCCTGCCTTAACATCACCTTTTAATATACCATCACAAGCTGATTCCTGTGACTCATATATTCTTGCTTTACCACGGAAATAAAAAAGTGAAGGATCAACACCCGCGGTTTTCACAATGCATCCATCCCTGGCAATATTACCATAAAGAACAGCAAGCCCTCCGTCCTGATTATAAGCGTTATTAATATCCCTGATACAACCCTTTTTCCGGTCTGTATCAAGTTTACTATATTTCTTGTCCTGGGAACCCATTTCAAGACTTTTTACATTTCCCGGTGCACTTCTGAAAACATTAATTGCATTACCTGTAACTGTTTTTCTTTTAATATCAAATGCATTGATAGCATCTTTAAGGTTTGGAAAATCAATTCTTCCAACCGAAGTGTGAATAAGCCCTCCCTTTTCAAGTTCTCCCATAATTGACAGTATCCCACCGGCTCTGTTAACATCCTGAACATGGTAATCTGAGCTGGGTGCTACTTTACATAATGTTGGGACCTGTCTGGATAACCTGTCAATGTCTGTCATACTGAAATCAACCTCAGCTTCATTAGCAATAGCCAGCAAATGTAATACTGTATTTGTTGAGCCTCCCATGGCAATATCCAGAGACATAGCATTAAGAAATGCTTCCCTTGTTGCAATTGAGCGGGGTAAGATAGAGGTATCATTATCCCTATAGTACCGGTAAGTCAAATTAACAATCAGGTTAGCAGCCTGTTCAAGCAATGTAAACCGGTTTTTGTGAGTAGCAATAATGGTTCCGTTTCCAGGAAGAGCTAGGCCAAGGGCTTCATTAAGGCAATTCATTGAATTTGCAGTAAACATCCCTGAACAGGAACCGCAAGTTGGACAGGCAGCCTTTTCAATTTCATTTAAAAAAGGATCACTCACAGATGGATCTCCGGCCAGCACCATTACATCAACAAGGTCATAATGTTTGTTTTTAACAACTCCTGCTTCCATCGGACCTCCACTTACAAAAACTGTTGGGATGTTCAGTCTCATTGCTGCCATCATCATCCCGGGAGTAATCTTATCACAATTACTAATACATACCATAGCATCTGCCATATGAGCATTACAAACATATTCAATGCTATCGGCAATCAGTTCGCGGGAGGGAAGTGAGTAGAGCATTCCTTCATGGCCCATTGCAATACCATCATCAATTGCAATAGTATTAAACTCGGCGGCATAGCAACCATGCTTTTCTATCAATGACTTTACAAGCTGACCTGCATTGTGCAGATGAGTATGACCGGGAACAAATTGGGAAAATGAATTAACAATAGCAATTATTGGCTTTCCGAATTGTTCTTCTTTCATCCCGTTAGCGCGCCAGAGACTTCTTGCTCCGGCCATATTTCTTCCTGCTGTTGTACGAAAACTTCTAAATTCCATTACGTCATTTATTGACAAAAAAAACCGCTCTCTTTGTGTGAGAACGGCTTTTTTTTATTGTTTTTTTAAAACAGACCTTTCCCACCTTCAATATCCGTAAAGGATATTTATAATAAAAAGGTTGAGAATAAAGGTGTTTATATACATTTTCTACTTGAATTTGATCGTCAAATGTAGAGATAAATATTAATTATCAAAATTTTCTATAAAAAAATATACTACAAAATTATAAAATTGAAAATGCTACGGTAACACCTGCCATAACAATTGTGACCATACTCATTAGTTTGATCAGTATATTAAGGCTTGGTCCGGATGTATCTTTAAACGGATCACCGATAGTATCACCGATAACAGCAGCTTTATGTGCGTCGGATCCTTTTCCTCCAAGATGACCCGATTCGATATATTTTTTAGCATTGTCCCAGGCACCACCTGTGTTTGCCATAAATACAGCCATTACAAATCCGGTTCCCAGTCCGCCAACCAGTAACCCCATAGCCCCGGGAACACCGAATATCAATCCAACAAGTATAGGAACAGTGATTGCAAGCAACGAGGGAAGAATCATTTCAATCTGTGCACCTTTTGTTGAAATAGCTACACACCTGGCATAATCAGGTTCAGTTGTACCTTCCATAATACCTGCGATCTCCCTGAACTGGCGTCGGACTTCATCAACCATCTTTGCGGCAGCTCTTCCAACAGCATTCATTGTCAATCCGCAGAAGAGGAAAACCATCATTGACCCAATAAAAATACCAACCAGGACTATAGGATTCATCAGATGAACCTGGAAGTATGTCATAAAATCACCCATTGTGATATTATCCAGGTGAAATGGATCGGTTATTTCAAATCCGTTAGGGAAGATGTATGAGGTAGTACTTTCAAAAAGTCTGTGGATACCAACTTTAAGTTCTTCAATATATGAAGCCAGCAGTGCCAAAGCTGTAAGAGCAGCTGATCCGATCGCAAATCCTTTTCCTGTAGCAGCAGTTGTATTTCCTAATGAATCAAGAGCATCCGTTCTTTTTCTTACTTCAGGATCCAGTTTACTCATTTCAGCATTTCCTCCGGCGTTATCAGCGACCGGACCATAGGCATCGGAAGCCAGGGTAATACCAAGTGTTGACAGCATACCAACTGCGGCAATTCCAATTCCATACAAACCCATCTTTGAATTTTCGAAATCGCCGCCCGAAGCAAACAGAAAAGCAAAAATAATTCCCAGGACTACAGAAATGACAGGTATAAAAGTTGAAATCATTCCAATCCCAAGTCCGGAGATGATCAATGTAGCTGGTCCGGTATCAGAACTTTTTGCGATCTTTCGGGTAGGTTTATACTCCTCTGAAGTAAAATACTCGGTTGCTTTACCAATAACTATCCCGACTAAAAGACCTACGACCATTGCTAACCAAACGCCTACCCAGTTTTGGATATCAAGTAACCACAAAACACCAAACGCTCCGAGAACAATAAGTATTGAACTTGTATTAATACCCAGGGACAGTGAATTAAGCAAATTCTTTTGGGTAGCTCCTTCTTTGGTTTTTACCATATATATTCCGAGAATAGATAATATAATTCCCACGGCAGCGATAAGCATTGGTGCTATAACTGCTTTAAACTGTGTTTCGGTATCACCGATAAATGCAGCTGCTCCTAATGCGGCAGTGGCAAGGATAGAACCGCAGTATGACTCATACAGGTCTGCTCCCATACCGGCTACGTCGCCAACATTATCACCAACATTATCAGCAATTGTGGCGGGATTCCTGGGATCATCCTCCGGAATTCCTGCTTCTATTTTTCCAACAAGATCAGCACCAACATCAGCCGCCTTAGTAAATATTCCGCCACCAACCCTGGCAAACAATGCTTGTGCAGAAGCTCCCATGCCGAATGTCAGCATAGTAGTGGTTATTATCTGGAGATGATGTGAATTCTCGGCTGCAGGGTAAACAGCATTAAGTACTATGAACCAAACGGAAATATCCAGAAGTCCGAGACCTACAACAACAAGACCCATTACAGCTCCGCTGCGAAAAGCAACTTTTAAACCCTGGTTCAGAGACCTGCTTGCAGCATTGGCAGTTCTTGCAGAAGCATATGTGGCAGTACGCATTCCGATTAAACCAGCCAGACCTGAAAAGAACCCACCTGTAAGAAAGGCGAATGGAACCCAGCCGTTCTGTAGATGAAAGACATAAGCTAAAACAGCAAAGAGAATTGTAAGAACAAGGAAAAACATAGCAACAATTTTATATTGCTGTTTAATATATGCCATAGCTCCATTTCTTACATGTTTGGCAATTCTTTTCATTGTATCAGTACCTTCGCTTTCCTTCATAAGCTGATGGAAGAAGAACCAGGCAAAAAATAATGCAATTACAGATGCAACAGGCACAACCCAGAATAATTTACTTATCATAATAATTAGTTTTTTAATTAAACATTATAGTTATATACTGTATTCATTTTTTAGGCTCTAAGGGAAAAGGTTTTCTGATAATTTCATTTAAAAAGAAAATTAATAATACCCATTAGAAGCTGTGAGCAGTGTATTAAAATTTCACAGTTGACAAATATAGAGAATAATTTATGGTTTCAAAAACGAAAATATTAATTCATAATTACATAGCATTCAATATATAACATGGAATATTGAGTCTGCTACGAAAAATTATTAAAAGAAAATGCCACTAAGTCACCCCGGTACAGTCATTCCCTGTTAAATATTGCTTTGCAATTTTAAAGGGTAGACTTCCTTACGGGGCAGGCTAAGTTACTAAGATTCACAAAAGGTTTATTTCCATTACTTTATCTTTTGTGTATCTTTGTGTCTTTCTGGTAAAGAAATACTTTTCGAAGTGAACTCAATATTGAATAGATGAATATTAAAACTTGTGATATATGCCTGAAAAATTAGTTGCATTTATTAATAAAGCATGGGATTCAAGAGATCTTCTTAAAGACGATCAATATTGTAAGGCAATCAGGGATGTTGTTGACTTACTTGATAAAGGCAGGGTGCGGGGTGCCGAACCTGCAGGAGATAGCTGGAAAGTTAATGAATGGGTGAAAAAAGCGGTTATTCTTTATTTTTCTATACAGGAAATGAAAGTTACCATTAATTCCCCGTTTGAATTCTATGATAAAATTGATTTAAAAAAGGGTTTTAAAAAGCTGGGAGTCAGGGTTGTTCCGCATGCAATAGCCCGTTATGGGTCATATCTGGCAAAAGGAGTAGTGTTGATGCCGTCATATGTGAATATTGGTGCATGGGTAGGCGAAGGGACTATGGTTGATACCTGGGCTACGGTGGGGTCTTGTGCACAGATTGGAAAAAATGTTCATCTTAGTGGTGGTGTGGGTATTGGAGGTGTTCTCGAACCTATTCAGGCTGAACCGGTAATTGTTGAGGATAATTGCTTTATCGGATCAAGATGTATTGTTGTTGAGGGAGTTAGGATTGAAAAGGAGGCTGTGCTCGGAGCAAATGTAGTACTGACAAAAAGCACCAGGATAATTGATGTTTCCGGAAGGGAACCTGTTAGTTCGAAAGGAATAATTCCATCCGCATCAGTTGTAATACCGGGTAGCTATACAAAAGAATTTCCTGCCGGGAAGTTTCAGGTTCCCTGCGCTTTAATAATTGGTAAAAGGAAAAAGTCAACTGATCTGAAAACTTCCTTAAATGATGCTTTAAGAGATTTTAATGTAGTTGTCTAATAGTTCTGATAATGAGAATAGGATTTGATGCAAAACGTGCATTTTTTAATAAGAGCGGATTAGGAAACTACAGTCGTGATACCATATCAATCCTGACAGGTAATTATAGTGAGCATAGTTACTTTTTATATACTCCACCAGGAACATCAACGGTTAATTTCATAACAGGCTCATCTGTTTCTGTCTGTAAACCAATAAATTTTATTGGCAGAAAACTTCCCTTTTTATGGAGAAGCTTTATGTTACCCAATCAGCTAAAGAGCGACAGGATTGATCTGTTTCATGGGCTTAGTAATGAAATTCCATTTAGCATAAAAAACTCAGGAATTAAATCGGTTGTGACTATTCATGATTTGATTTTTCTGAGATTTCCGGAATGGTATCCTTTTATAGACAGGAAGATTTATGAAGTGAAATTCAGGAGGAGTTGCAGGGATGCAGACAGAATTATTGCCATTAGTAAGCAAACAAAAAATGATATTATTGAGTTTTTCGGAATAGACCCGGGTAAAATTGATGTGGTTTACCAGGGATGCAACGCCGTTTTTCAGAAATATGCCGGTACGAAACAGATTTCCAGGATCAGGAAAAAGTATTCAATACCTGATGAATACCTCTTATATGTCGGGACAGTGGAAAAGCGCAAAAATCTTTTAACAATAGTCAAGGCACTTGAACTCAGTAATCTGAATATCCCTCTTGTAGTTGTGGGAAGGCATACTTCTTATACCGGACAGGTAAAAAATTATATCCGGAATAAAAACATAAAAAATATTCGGTTTATTAAACATGTTGATACTAATGAACTTCCCGTTTTTTACCAGAACGCAAAAATATTTATTTACCCGAGTATTTTTGAAGGGTTTGGGATTCCGATCCAGGAAGCTCTTTTCTCAAAAACTCCTGTTATAACATCAAAAACGGGATGTTTTCCTGAAGCAGGTGGTCAGGGATCAGTTTATATTGATCCGGCAAATGCTGAAGAGCTTGCTGAAACAATTTTAAAGCTATTAAAAGATACCCCTTTCAGGGAAAAAGTGGTTAGTGATGGTTATGCCTATGCTCAAAACTTCACAAACGAGAAAATCGCTAAAAACCTGATTGAGGTTTATAACAAAATTGTGTAGGCATGGAAAACGACATTATAAATTCGTTGAAAGTACTTTTAAACGGAGGAGTTATATTATATCCGACAGATACAATATGGGGATTGGGTTGTGATGCCACAAATAAAGCAGCTATTGAACGTGTATATGATATAAAAGGACGGCTGGATAAACATAGTATGCTTATTTTATTGAGTGATATTGAAGAAATGAGTAAGTATGTGACCCAAATTCCCCGCGAGGCAGTTAAATTGATTGAGTCTTCTGTTAATCCTGTTACAATAATTTATCCTTCTGCACAAAACCTGCCACAAAACATTCTTGCTGAGGACCAATCAATAGGAATAAGAATTACAGAAGATCCTTTCTGTTCGGAACTAATTCGCCGGTTTGGTAAGCCTTTGGTTTCAACATCCGCCAATATCAGCGGAAGTCCTAATCCTGGGAATTTCTCTGAGATTGAAGATGAAGTTATCCTGGAAGCAGATTGGGTTGTGCGATGGAGACAGAATGATAATACCTGTAGTGTTCCTTCAACAATTTACAAAGTGAATGACAAGGGCGGGATAATTATTATCAGGAAATAAAAGATTGATAAACCGGTTTTGTTTTTTCCTGATGTTTTCATGTTAAATTTTTTTATGTAAATTTGAATTATTATTCAATATCTAAGTCCGGTCCTGATAATAATACTATTTTTTTCTTTAATAAATTCATTTTAATGATAACCAAATTATTAAGTAAATCCAATCAACTTTTTAACCGGTCACATA
>JAUWPX010000025.1 GCA_030611395.1 Bacteroidota bacterium
AAAGGATTCAAAAGGTTGATTAACGGAGGTTCCTTATGCAGGAATGCCCGCTATAATTATCTGTTCACACAATCAGCTCCGGGATATTCCACAATCTCCACCGGTTCATATCCATCTGAACATGGTATTGTTTCTAACGACTGGTTTAACAGGTTGCTGAATAAAAAGATTTATGCCACTTCTGATGCACAGATGCTGCCTGTTGGTGGCAGTTTTGAAACCGGACAAAACTCACCTGCTAACTTGTTGCCTTCAACATTTTCCGATGAACTTAAAATATTTAATAATTCCCGTTCCAAAATAATTGGCATTGGTATGGATCCTCATGCTGCCATTTTATCAACAGGGCACATGGCTGATGGTGCCTATTGGTATGATGATAAGACCGGTTCATGGATGAGCAGCAGTTTCTATTTAGACTCTTTGCCTGGTTGGGTTAATGAATTCAATAATAAAGCTTTGCCCGATATTTATCTTGAACGGATATGGAAACCTCTTTTTCCGATTGGTGAGTATACTGAAAGCCAGCCGGATACAAGTTGGTATGAAAAAGGAATAAAAAATCAGAAAAAATTTCCTTACGATCTGGATATGCTTAGCAGGGTAGCCAGGAATAAAAGAGACTATTCTATTTTGAGATACACCCCTTTTGGTGACACATACGTTAAAGATTTTGCTATTACTGCAATTCTGGAGGAAGAACTCGGGAAGGATGATATTACTGATATGATTGCTATAAGTTTTTCGGTATTGGATTTTATCGGACATGCTTTTGGGCCAAATTCAGTAGAAATGGAAGATGCTTTCCTTGTATTGGACAGGGACCTTGCACATTTACTTGATTTCCTTGAAGATACTTTTGGCAAGGAGAGCATCCTGGTTTATCTTACTTCTGCACATGGGGTATCTGCTTCCCCTGAATTATTAGAAAGTAAAGGTCTTGCTACAGGCAAATTTGTTTCATTAAAGGCTATTTCACTTTTGAAAAGTTATTTAAATGTCACCTATGGAGAAGGTGACTGGGTGCTTGGTTATTTTAGACAGCAAATTTTCCTGAATCGCAATTTAATTGAAGATTCCCGGTTATCACTTGAGGATTTTCAGACAAGGGTAGCTGGTTTTATTATCCAGTTTTCGGGTGTTGCTAATACGGTTACATCATCAACTTTGCAAACAACACAGTTCACGGGGGGGATTAATGAAAAGATTCAGAATAGCTTTAATCAGGCAAGGTCGGGAGATGTAATTATCAATCTGAAACCCGGATGGATTGAAGAGAATGGGAATGTTGCTGAACATAACTCTGCCTGGTCATACGATGTTCATGTACCGCTTATTTGGTATGGGTGGAAAGTGGTTCGAAAAGTAATTCACCGCAGGGTGGATATTATCGAAATAGCACCTACATTATCCTATATGCTTAATATTTCTTATCCAAATGCGTGTACTGCCGATCCGATACAGGAGGTTATCAAATAAAGTGCCTAAAGTTAAAAGTGCCTAAAGTGAACTAAAGTTGAGTAGTTGCAAATAATTTTATTTACCATGCGAAGGCTTCTGGTTTTTTTCATATTAACTTCTGTTTATTTTTCAGTGTCTATGGGGCAGGACAAGCTTATAGGGGATGAAGAAATAATGTCCGAAATAAAGCACGGGCTGGACTGTATGTATAACTACGAATTTGAAAAAGCTGATTCTTTGTTCCGGATAATTGAAAATGAAATTCCTAACCATCCGGTGGGTCCATTTCTTGGGGGACTAAGTATTTATTGGCAAAATGCACCTCTTAATCCAAATAATTCAGATGCAGTGGATATGTTTATCCAAAAGATGAAAAAAAGTGCCGTGTTATCTGATGAGGTGATGAAAAGCAAGGATGATTATATTGAAGGTAGTTTCTTTAGTCTTGTTGCTCATGCAATGCAAATGATGTATTATGCTGATAATGATCGGATTGGCAAAGTAGTAAAACATATTCCTTACTCCTATAGGCGTGTAGTGAAAGCTTTTGAATTAAAAGATACTTTTGAGGAATATAAATTTTTTACGGGTCTTTATAGTTATTATATTGAAGCGTATCCTGAAGCTCATCCGGCTTATAAACCTTTACTGGTATTCCTTCACAAAGGTAGCAGGAGTGAAGGGCTAAAGGAACTTAACTGGATAGCTAACAATTCTGTTTTTATGAAAGCCGAGGGGCTATTCTTTTTACATCATATTTATTTGAGTTACGAATGCAATCCTCAAATGGCTTTGAATTATGCAGAACAACTGCATGAATTATACCCGGATAACACTTTTTATCTTGTTCATTTGATTTTTAATTTATTTGTTATTAATGATTACGAAAAAGTGGCTGAATTTATACCAATGCTTGAACAGCAAAAAAAATCAGATGATTTTGCACAAATGATGGAATTAATTTTTAATGGGATGTTAGAAGAACTCGTTTACCGGAACTACGAAGTGTCTAAAGAATTATATATAAAAGGTATTGAGATGGCTGTTGTGTTCAATCCACGGGTAGATACTTATATTGCTATGGCATATATTGGCTTAAGCAGGATATATGAAAGAGAAGGAATGGTTAAACTGGCAAAAGAGAACAAGAAAATTGCGTTTGAGAAAACAGATTATCCCTGTATTCTGGAATAATTTTTGTGAATAATAATTAAACCTGTTTTTATTGAATATTAGGTTTAAAACATCTTTTTTATATATTTGCACTCCAATAATATAATATGTTTAATAAAATTATTTGTTATTATGAAGTATAAGCAATTGTTTTTGATTATTGTGTCTGGGTTTATTTTTGCCCCGTTTACTGGAATATCGCAGACAAACAACGATGCAATTTCAGCCTATAATGAAGGAGCACAGTTAATAAAATCCGATCCAGGTGGTGCAATTGAAGCATTTAACAAATGCATCAAACTATGTGATGCTGTTGGTGATGAAGCAGGGGAAACACGTGTTCTTGCTGAAACACAATTGCCCGGATTGTTTTATAAAATTGCAATGGAATCGTATAAGCAGAAAAAAATTGAAGAAGCTATTGAAAGGTTTAAAAAAACAGAAGAGGTAGCTGATAAATACAATAATAACAGTATTCAGGCAAAAGCAAATAAAATTGTTCCACAACTCTATATGGTCCTGGGGAATTCACTTATGAAACAAAATCCGCAGGAAGCATTGGAAAACCTGGATATAGCTATTGAATTGAACCCTAACCTGACCAAAGCATATTTATCCAAAGGATTAATTTATAAAGGTCTTGGTGATGAGGCAAATATGAAAGCCTCTCTTTCCAAAACAATTGAGGTTGGGTTTGCCAGTAACGATATTGAAACAGCAAATAAGGCTGAGCAGGTGCTCAGAACCTTCTTTTTTAACAATGCTATTAAATCTCTTCAGGCCGGGAATATGGCTGAAGCTGAAGCCGGTTTTAAAAGTGCTGTTGAATATGGATCAGAAGATCCAACGGTATATTTTCAATTGGGGAAAATTTATAATTCTAATAAGCAATACGATTTAGCAGTAAAAACACTTAAGAGAGCTGAAGGATTTGAAAAGGGTGGAGATGTAGAGAAAGCAGGGATATTTTACGAGATGGGGAATGCCTACATTGGTTTGGGCAATAATAGTGAAGCATGTATTGCCTTTAAAAAAGCATTGTTTGGTGATTACGCTGAGGGTGCTAAATACCAAATTAATGAGGTGCTTAAGTGTGATTAAGTTATAAACCACATTCCTTTGTGATATCACTTATCTTTTTCAGGAAGGAAGGATCTTTCTCAACAGCGTTTCCAATAACAATAATATCAGCACCTGCATTTAGTATATTTTTTGCATCTTCAGGATTTCTGATACCACCTCCAACCACAAGGGGTACTTTAATATTCTCTTTTACCCTGGTGATCATTTCTGTTTTTACAGGATGCTGTGCACCACTACCGGCTTCAAGATAAATCAGCTTAAACCCAAGCATTTCTCCGGCAATAGCTGTGGCTGATGCAATATCCGGTTTATCAGATGGAACAGGCCTGGTATTGCTGATGTATTCAACCGAAGTAGATTTTCCATTCTCAACAAGGATATACCCGGTCGAAATTACTTCCATCCCTGAACTTTTTATCATTGGAGCAGATGCAACATGATTACTGATAAGCAAATCGGGATTTCGACCCGAGATAAGAGACAAAAACAGTATTCCATCAGCATTATTACTGATTTGAAGCAAGTTGCCCGGGAAAAGCAAAACAGGTATTTCTGAATTCTCTTTTATTTTTTGAATAAAGGGGGCAACAGGATTAGTTACAAGGCTGCCACCAACAAGAATTAAATCTGTTTCTGACTTGCCGGCTTCTATTAAGGTGTGCCTTAGTGATTGGTCATTATACTCATCAGGATCAAGAAGAAGGGCAAATATTTTTCCCCCGTTTAATACCTGCTTAACTATCCAATCGTAGATCATAAATTAAACTTTACTGGTATAGACGATAATATAATTATCATATTTGAAATAATTCAAATCAAATTCTTCGTTAATCTTTTCACTGTCAACCGTTCCTTTAATTACACCTTTGTTATTCAATTGAAATGGTTTAATGAATAAATTTAGCTTGAAATTAATGTCTTTTTTATCACATATCTTGTAAAGTGCCTCTTTGGCACACCAGTGAATATAGAGATGATATTTTTCAGTAAGATCATTCTTATTGATCGATTCATTGTCGTTAATGAACTTATGAGCAACTTTCCTGATCCTGTGTGACATATATTCAAGGTCAATTCCAACTCTTTTCGTTTTATTCAGAAGTATTGATGTAAGGTTTTTTGAATGAGAGATACTAATATTGTGGGAACTATCATCCAGATAAGGTTTCCAATTTCCATTATATGCAATTTTTACATCAGGGTTAAGCATTTTTGCTAATAATGCACGTACACTCAGGAATTCAAGTTTTCGTGCATGACTAAGGAATCCGTCAAAACGTTCAAGTTCGGTGCCGGAAAGTTTAACCTGGTTAAGAAGTACATTAATATCTTCTGTTATCTCCCACATTCCCAGCATACTTCCATCTTCCAGTTTTTTTTTCAGGATTATTCCCATAATAAAGAATCCATTTTTCTCAGATAAACTAAGGCAAGTTAAAAAAAAATATCACCAAATTCGTGATTTATTCTTTCCAGTTCATAGTTTCTATCAGGTGTATAATATCTTCTTTGATAAAAGCTATTACAGGAGCAAGAGAATCTTCCGCAGGTTCAGCCATGAAATACAAGGCGCCTCTTAAATAATGATCTATGCTGTCTGTTAACCAGAACTGGGCAGATGAAGCAGCATCACCGTGAATGTCGTACAATATACCAAAAACTTTTTTTTCAGGATTATGAAACATTTCTTCGGTTATCGCATCAGCTTTAATGGTGTGTTTATAAGCTAGTGCATGAGCATCTTCAACCATCTCATCAAGGTTATTAATAATCTGTTTATAGCTAATATGGATATTAGCATTATATGCCGGATAAAATATGTTTATCCAGCATGGTTCAGTATTAAAATCGGTGTCTGCTGCTATTCTGGAATAAACAGGGTACTCAAAACTATAAGGGCATGCAGAATCAAAAAGCTGGTAGTTTTTTTGAGGCAGGTCGATTCTGAAATAACCACGTGGTTTGGGAACAGCCTGTTTTTTACATGCTGTTCCGCCAAACAGACCCCCCAGTATTATAAAAATTAACGGGAATAGTATGGCTAATGTGCTATTGTTTTTTTTCATTTTTAGTCTTTGAGAAACCTTCGATCCTGACCTCTACTTCTTTAATGCGACGCTTATCAACTGATGTAATATTGAATACGAAATTACTGTATTCGATAACATCATTCTTCATAGGAATTTCCCCTTTTATTTCAAGAATAAGTCCGGCAAGTGTATCAGCTTCGCCTTTTACTTTATCAAAAATATTAATTTCTGATCCGGTAATCTTATAAAAATCATTAAGTTGTGTTTTCCCTTCAAAAAGAAAAACATTTTCACCAATTTTTTTAAAAGTTGCTTCCTCTTCGTCATATTCATCTGTGATCTCACCAACGATTTCCTCCAGAATATCTTCAAGTGTTATTAATCCATATGTCCCTCCGTATTCATCCAGGACAATGGCCATATGTATCTTTTTTGTCTGGAATTCTTCAAGAAGATCATTTATTTTTTTTGTTTCCGGTACAAAATAGGGTGGACGAATAAGAGATTGCCACCTGAAAGTATTTGGTTTGTGCATATGAGGAAGCAGGTCTTTTATGTACAATATTCCTTTAATATTGTCTAGTGATTCAATATAAACAGGTATCCTTGAATAACCTGAAGAGATAATTTTGGGTAGAAGCCCGGTAAATTTTGTATCAATATTAATCGCGAAAATATCCATTCTTGCTTTCATTATTTCTTTTGTATCAATATTACCGAACCGGATAATGCCCTTGAGAATTTCTTTATCTTCAGTAATTTCGGTTGACGGAAGATCGAGAACTTCAGACAGATCATCCATGGAAATATCTTCTTTTAAACGGGAGAATTTTTTCTGAATGATGGAGGTTGATGATATTAGAACCAGACTGATTGGTTTGAGAATTTTATCAAGGATTGTGAGAGGTTTAGCCATTACCCTGGCAAATTTAATTGCAAATTGTGTTGCATATATTTTGGGCAGAATTTCTCCAAATAGCAAGAGCAGGAAGGTGATAATTACTACCTGTAAAACAAAACCGATTACCATGGCTTCAGACAGATTCACTATCCTGTTGATAATATAGTTCGATATGATTACAATCCCGACATTAACAAAATTATTAGATATGAGAATAGATCCAAGTAACCTTTCGGGCATATCAATTAATTTCAGGATACAGTTAGATTTCTTGCTTTTTTCCCGTTTGAGTTTATCTATATCTGAAGGTGAAAGTGAAAAATATGCCACTTCCGATCCGGAGATAAGTGCTGAACATATAAGAAGAAGGATCAGTACTGTTAACCAGACAAAAATTATTGAGTTAAAAGGATAAAAAGTAATATTGCTGCTTATTAGTTGCATTCACGAGTATGGATCATCTGTTTCCAAACTAAATGAATATATGTTAATAAATTATTTGCCTTACTAAAATGGAAGATCGTCATTCTCTTCCGTGATTGAGGTATCCTGGTTATCGAAATCACCAGTGGCCTTGTCTATGCTGGGTGTTGTAACATCCTGCTTGTCAGATCTCGCAATGGGTGCGTCTTCTTCAGAAGGAGGAGGAATACTGCTTCTGTCACTTTTGCGACCAAGCATTTGCATATTGTCTCCAATAATTTCTGTTATATAACGTTTATTTCCTTCCCTGTCATCGTACGTCCGTGTTCTGATCTTTCCTTCTATATAAAGCTGAGACCCCTTGTTTACATATTTTTCAACTATTTCGGCTAATCCCCTCCACATAACAATATTGTGCCATTCAGTGTTTGTAACCTTTTCTCCTTGTTTATTCTTATATGTTTCGCTTGTCGCAAAAGGGAAGTTAGCAACAGCTACACCGCTGTCAAGATATCTGACTTCAGGATCTTTTCCAACATTGCCTACCAGAATTACTTTGTTTATTGACATAATAATAAATGATTAAATGCGTAAATGCGTATTCTATCTCTCTTTGCTTGCCGACTACTAATTGTCGACTGTGGACTGCCGATAGCAGACTGACCATTTTCTTTTGATTACAAAAATAGTAAAAAAAATAGTTAAGTATTTCGTTTATTGTTGGAAATCTTTTATATTTGCACACTTGATATCGAAACCGATGTAAAATATTGATAACTAAAATTTTAAAAAATGACAAAAGCAGACATTGTAAACGAAATTTCAAAGAATACCGGTATTGAAAAGGTAACAGTACAAAAGACAATTGAAGCTTTCATGGAAACTGTTAAGGATTCACTTGTGAAAGATAAAAATGTATATCTTCGTGGATTTGGCAGTTTTATTGTGAAAAAGAGAGCTAAAAAAACGGCAAGGAATATTTCAAAGAATACTACAATAATTATTCCTGAGCATTTCATCCCTGCCTTTAAGCCTTCAAAAACATTTGTTGGTAAGGTGAAGAATAATGTTAAACATTAGAAGGAATTTCTGAACATTACTTCGCAAATTAATGAATTTATGCCTAGCGGAAAGAAGAAGAAAAGACACAAGATGTCAACCCATAAGCGGAAGAAGCGCCTGAGAAAAAACAGGCATAAAAAGCGGAAATAATCTTTCGTTTCCTGATTCATTTATTGATAAGTTTTACTATTTAACCTAAAGGTTTGTTAGCCTTTAGGTTTAACTAGTTATAGTAATAGTGTAGTTGATAATTTAACAAGAGGATATTGTGATCCAGGATCTGGTAATTAGTTACTCTCCATCTGAGATAAATAGTGCACTTCTTGAGAATAAACGATTAGTTGAATTTAAGAAGGAAAAGACTAATCTTAAATTTTCAGTTGGTGATATTTATCTTGGAAAAGTAAAAAAGATAATGCCCGGACTGAACGCCGCATTTGTTGATGTGGGGTATGGGAAGGATGCTTTCTTGCATTATCTCGACCTTGGTCCCCAATTCCTTTCATTGAAAAAGTATCTTGATACTGCAATTAGTCGTAAAGGTAAAGTCCCATCATTAAACAGGTTCAGAAGAGAACAGGATATTGATAAAAATGGGAAAATCGGTGATGTACTGAAGGTTGGTCAACCCATTATGGTTCAAATAACAAAAGAACCTATCTCAACCAAAGGACCCCGACTGAGTTCTGAAATATCTCTTGCAGGCCGGAATATTGTTCTTATGCCTTTTTCTGATAAGGTGTCCGTTTCTCAGAAACTGGAATCACCCGGGGAAAAAAGCCGGTTAAAAACCCTTTTGCAGAGTATTACACCCAGGAATTATGGGGTGATTATAAGAACAGCTGCTATGGGTAAAAAAGTGGCACTTCTTGACTCAGAATTGCGTGATCTGGTTGTTAAATGGGAAAAAGCTTTTACTCAGCTTAACGAAGTTTCTTTCCCTAAATTGATGATAGTAGAACTTAACCGCACAGCTACTCTTCTTCGGGATAACCTGAATGTCGGTTTTTCCAGTATCAATGTAAACGACTATTCTCTCTACAGGGAAGTGAAAGAATATATTAAAACTATTGCTCCTGAGAAAGAAAAGATCGTTAACCTTTATATGGGTAAAACTCATATTTTTGATCAGTTCGGAATTACTAAGCAAACAAAGGCCCTTTTTGGTAAAACGGTTAATTTTAAAAATGGGGCTTATCTTATTATTGAACACACTGAAGCTTTACACGTTATTGATGTGAATAGCGGAAATCGTTCAAAATCAGGAAATGATCAGGAAACGAATGCCATGGAAGTTAACATGGCTGCTGCCGATGAGATATCAAAACAGTTACGTCTGCGGGATATGGGTGGAATAATTGTTGTCGATTTCATTGATATGCTCTCTGCCGGAAACAGAAACAAGCTGTTTGAGAAGATGAAAGAAGATATGAAGGGCGATCGCGCGAAACATAACATCCTGCCGTTAACCAGATTCGGACTTATGCAAATCACCCGTCAGCGTGTAAGACCCGAGATGATTATTACTACAATAGAACAATGTCCTGCATGCCATGGTACCGGGAAAATAACCCCTGCATTACTATTTGCCGAAAAACTTAAGAATGAGATTGATAATATTGTAAAAGATCACAAGTTGTCAAAGCTCACATTAGAAGTACATCCTATTATTGCCGCTTATATAACTAAAGGTATTTGGTCTCTGCGTTTAAGGTGGCGAGTGAAATATAAGTGCAGAATAAAAATAAGAGAAATGCAAGCCTATAATTTCCTGGAATATCACTTCTTCGACAAATTTGGTGACGAAATCACAAAGTAAATAATGAAACGGAGTCGCACAATAACACTTATTTTATTTTTGTTTTTAAGTGCAAACTCATTGTTTTCCCAGATTCTCAATCCGGTTAATTGGGAGTTCGCTTATAACAAAACAGGAGCAAAACAGTATGAATTGGTTTTTACTGCTAAAATTGATAA
>JAUWPX010000086.1 GCA_030611395.1 Bacteroidota bacterium
AACGGAACGTGGGATAGGCTTGGGTAACTTTAAGTAGGGGAGGCGTTGGTATTGACCCAAAAAAGGAAGATGTCTAACTAAACCTGAACACACGGCATGAAAAAAGAAAGTATCAACACCAACCTCAACCCCCTACAAAAAGTAAAGCCTAACAACGCAACCAACCTTTGGGGGAGAGGCACACAAACTTGTTAGGCTAAACTAGTTGGTTTTCTGCAAAACCCTATATCGTTTAGACTACATGTTTGTGTAATGTTCTCCCCCGGATTTGATCGTAATATGTCATACTTTGATAGTATTTAAAGAACTTTTATTTACTCAACAAATCTAAGTCAAGTTTTGTTAATAACCAAATTTTTATTTAAAAATAACATTTTTCTCATTATTATTGTATTTCTTGATTTTGTTAAAATGGCAAACTATGAAAATTATCAAGACCACAATGTTAGTAAAAGATGCAACTAATGATGCTAAAGAAAATTCTGTGTCGTATCCTTCCCCAACAAGTACTCCAACAAATACAGCAATAACACAAGCAATCAGGTATTTCATAATTATCCGTGCCATTCTTTTTATTTGTATTTTGACAGCCTCATTAGAATTTTCATATCCACAATTATTACACAACTGGTACCCAATTTCGTTCCAGGTCCATTTCGCTTTACATTCAGGACATATTTCGTGTTTCATAATTTTCGGAGTTTTTTTGAAAAACAAATTTTTATTTAAAATATTTCTGACAGATCATCAACAACTATCCCTGCAGCTTTTTTATGTAATATTAAACATAACTCCATTTATATCCTCCTGCTGTTTTTCTATAAATATCATTTCTACATGTAGCGGCAATATTCCCATTATTGTTCCAATTAACAAAAGAGTGAATTTAAGTTTTGTTTTCATATTACTTAGATTTTAATTATTGAAAGAACTTGAGTAATTAACCAATCTAATAAATAACACTCATGCTCATCATTCTCTAAATCTAAAGCCATTCCAAGTTTTATAAAAATGAAATTAACCAAATGTTTACATTCGTGAGCAACACCTCCGACCCCCAAATCTTTTGCATCATTTCTTAATAATAACAGAAATATATTAGGCCCATCAACAAATGCACATCTGGCATGACAAGATTCGCTAAATTTATCAAGATGGTAATAATCATTTATTTTACGCAGCTCTTTATGGGTTCCGTAATATAATTCCACTTTTTGTGCATAAATAGGGACTAATATTATTCTTTTAATCATCTATTGTTTTAGTTTTTCTCATTTTCCAGGGCTACCTGAAGCTTGAGCCAGGTCATTTGATTACGATCTAATGCTTTATTAAGGGCCTCCATGCCAATTTTCCCTGTACGATAAACGGCTTGATATTTCGAAGGACCCATGAGAATATCATTCATATCTACAGTACCGGGAGGATAAAATTTAGTAACACCGTTTTTCTGTACATAAGCCCATAAACCTTCTCCGCACTGAACCTGGGAGGATCTCCTGCGTTTAGGTACGATGATTCCGTACATTCTTCGTGCTGATTGTTCTTTAATTAATACACTGGCAACCGCAGAGGCAAAAATTAGCCCCAAGGAAGCTATACTTGCGTTTTTAAAAAAATCTCTTCTATCCATTATTAATCTCTTATCGGTTCATTTGGTAATTCAGCCCAATGGGTTACTTTTTCTAAAGCATACCAATGCCCCCCTATGTTCCATTTTAAATTATCCGGATATTCTTTATTAGGAAGTTGGCAAGACCTCCCTCCGGGTCCTACACATTCAATATAACCTTTTGGCCCATTTGTGTCAACTAAAGTAACGATTTCATATCTATACTGGTGTCCAACAAAGGCCCAAGCAAGAACCTCTTTCCTAAATTCAGGTAATTTATTTTTAATCAAAATCCTATTCATAATCCTTGATTTTTTTTTTGTTCTGTCCATTACCTACTCCTATAAATTGGACTTAATAGTTTCATGAGTAGACTTAAGGCAAATATTTTGAATCTCAGCCATGCTATGATCCTTTTTGTTAAGTTCACCGTTGATTGGAATATTAAGTTTATAAAAGTTATTAATATATTCCTGCACTAATTCAAATTCAGGATTTGGAAAATATACCTCCAAATCTATTCTTCCAGGTCTGATTAATGCCGGATCAAGAACAGATTTGTGATTGGTTGTCATTATGGTAATAATACCTTCTTTGAAAAATACTCCGTCCATGCAATTAAGAAGAGTCGAAAAACTGATTTTCTCTTTGTCAAGTTTCCTTTGTATTTTAAATATTGTATCTAAATCTTCAATGAGAAGTATAGAATCATTTTCAAGTGCATTAAATGCTCTAATTAATCCTTTATCCTCTGATATGTCATTGATATTCATAACATAGATATCCCTTTTGAGATAATTTGATAAAGCTAATGCAAGAGATGTTTTCCCATTTCCAGGAGTACCGTAAAATAAATATCCTCGTTTATAAGGGATGGATCTGTCTTTATACCAACTTTTATTTTTTAGAAAATCATCGACATCTGTGATGAATTCATGTTTAATTTTTTCATTTATTATAACATTATCAATGGTTTTACTGGTTATACTTTTCTGCTTTAACCAATTCCAGTCGTCAAACGTGTACACGTAAAATATTTCTTCTTTAGAAAGTAAAGACTGATTATACTCAACAATATCAGACAGCATTGATTTTATCTTATTGGTCCCAAATAATGTAGATATATAGAATGAATCAAAGAACAGGGATTCAATACTATTAGCATTCTCAATTTTATCCCTACCCTTTAATATTTTTATAAATGATCCCTTATATAATATCAACATCGTATCTTGCTCTTGACGATATTTAATTTTTTTATTCTTAATAACTGAACTGGATTCTATATTTTCTTGCTTTGGTTCAGGGGAATAAACCCTGATCCTACCTACATAAGCTATAACATTACGATATTTCTTTTGATAATACCTAAACAGCCAGGTCTCGATTTGCCAGAACAAATCATCAGTCTGTTCTACCTTTACTGAAAATACTATAATTCTTCTGATCCGTTCATATACAAATCCAACAAATCCCTTCCCATACATTATCACTGCGGTTACTGTTCCCCCGGCTATTGAAAGAAGAAGGGCTTTATTAAGGAAATCTTCTTGAAAGAGATCCTTAAATATTTCTACTAATGTTGGTGAATCTCCTATCATGATAAAAGATCAATGGTTTTTTCTAATGATTTCAAAAACTCATATTTGAAACGGTAAAAATGCCAACAAGCAGGTATTTGATACAGAACATTAACCCTACCCCAGAATATATCTACTACTGTTCCTTTTATGCAATACAATGTTTTTTTCATCCTTCGTCCTGGGGTATTGTAATAGGTACCGGTTTTGTATTACTGAGCATATACTGTTCAAACGCTTTCCGTGTATCATCAGTAATTGTTATTAACTGATCAATTACCTCAAAAGTATTAACTCCCCTGGCTAACATTTGAACAACCCGGTTAAAAGTCACGGATGTTCTATAACGTTCTTCACCATTTTTAAATCTGGCAATTATTTCTATCGTTCTTAAACGAATACAAAGATTTTCTTGATCCATTTTATTTATTTTAGATTAAAAATTCATGTAATTTAAAATTTCCACTGATCTTAAGTTTCGGGTACCCACCTTTTTTAATAAACGATTTTTGCTGCCGGAACAGACCTTTCCCTACATACAGAAATTCTTTTTCTGAATCTTCACCGGTTATTATAACAACATCAAACAAGACAGGTTTGCTTTCAATATTAAGCTTAACGGACTTATAAAATGTTCGTATGAACCAGGCCCTAACCATTATGTGCCATGATGGTTTCATAGTTATTAACAATTTTATTAACTGGTTTTTCTCTAAGGAACCTTGACTTCAATCCTCCCAAAAAAACAAAAATCCAGCCACCAGGGACCCTTACTAAATAAGAACCTTTCCGGCCATAGTACATCTTAGAGAGTAATCGCATCTTACAAAGGTCTTCTGGTTTTCTATACCACATAAGTAATAAATTTTAAATTAACAATTAAAACGGCAAATCATCCTCCTTTACCTGATCACTACGAATCTCCTTATGTCCTCCTGGAGGAACATCGTCTTCGCTAGGTCCCGGGACCTGATCTCTTTCAGCATCACTCATAACTTTTGAATCTGCCGATTTCTCTATAACTATCTCAATATTTTCGGGCTCACCCGGAAGTTTATCTATAATATGAGTATTCAGGTATTCAACAAGGAATTTCATAGCCTCAATCTTCCAGATAACGATATCGTCCTTGATATCGTCCTTATTTGTTCCGTCAGGAAAGGCAGGGAATCCCTTCGGATCTTCTTTGGTAAAGAAACCGGGAAGGTTTTTATTGTCTTGTTTGAGAACAAGTCTAGCCTTTCTTTCTTCTTCAAAGTAATACGGATAAAACGATATACTGTCCTGTATAGTAGCACACGGGATTTTACTTAGAAAAGCAAATGCGTACCCGCTATCATAACGAAATTGTAATCCCAGGACCTCGTTACCGTCCTGAATAGTAACAAGCCATTGTCGGCCATAACCTTTATTGTCGTCCTGGACTTCGATACTACAAATCGTACCACTGACATAGTCATTCACAATTTCAAATACCGAATACGGTTTTTTCCCGTCATCCGGAGTTATAATTCTTTGGGTAGATCCAGGTGTGCTCTCTGTTACCCTTTCTCTCCACTTGCCTTTACTGCAGGTCAAATAGGATTTATGTTGAACGTTTCCTCTTGCCATAATATTTACTTTTTTTTTAAGTTAATAATTCAATTATAGTTGCTTTGTCGTTTTCTACTTCAGCTTTGCAGGGTTGGTTGTTTTCAGTTACATGCCAATTTACTGGTAAATCTTTATTAGATAATAGTATCCAATATAGTGATTTATCAACTTTAAAAGGGTCATATTCATTAATAACCTCAATTAGTTGTTTTGAGGCTTCGTAGGCTTTTAGTGCTATATTAAAAGCCTTTTCTTGAATTTCAGGATTATAAGTTTTAAACCATATTTTTTTTGGTTTCTTCAATCCATCGGGTTCAAAGAAAATTTTATTGTCAACGATTTGTATGTATCCCGGTTTTACCATTTTACCTATATAACTTTCATCTGTTGTAGGACTAAATTTTATACTGGATACAAGATCATCCGGCAAAGGCAATTTTTCTGACTGGTTAAATTTTAATTTTTTATTCATATTTCTAATTGCATATCTACTTGTTATAGTTCGTTCTCCGTTCTCAAATTCAATACAGATACTATTCATTTTCCCTTTTGCCAGGACCTTACAAATTCGACCTTTATAGGTTTTTCTTTTCATGTTATTTCCCCAAACATATTTATACATTCACAACCCTTGATTTTTCTTTTCCCTATGCTTAATATTCAGATTTTTTAAAAACTCAGCAATTTCATTCAGGCATGTATGATTGAATACACACGACTAACGTTCCCACGAAGGTTTAAAAATGTATTGTCGCCAATAGGAATACCATTCAATCGTTCCCAATTCATCATCTGTTTTTTTATTACAAACCAAATATTTATTAGTTTTGGACTTTTTTTCAACGAGCTCAAAACGCATATACTTTGTTTCCTTGATTATTTCCATAGCTTACTTTAGTTCAATTATCAGTTGTCTTTTTATTGATTCAAGGTGCCTTTTAATTGTATATATCGTTTCTCCCCGTTTTTGTTTAGAAATACCTGAACCATAAAAAGAAAGAATAAAACACCCATATTTTTTACAAATCCTGTTATATTCAACAAGGAAAGATTCCATTTGCTTTAACGCGTATTTTTTTCTGCTTTTATAATTTTTCTCTTTCCGCCTAATTTCCTTAATCTGACTTTCAGTTAAAGGTTTTCTATTTCTTTTTCTTGGCATAATTTATTTTATCAATAACTGGTATTCCTAATTTATGTGCTAATTCAATTTCATGCTTCATGCCTTCGCTTATATGATCACCATATAACCTGATTTCATCTATAAAACCCCTTTTTAATAGTTCGGTAGCATTCTTAATGCCCCGCTCTCTTTCTTCAGGGATATTATCAATTAAACAATGGCAATCAAAATAATAATGTGCAAACGGAACAGTATCCGGTTCATCAAGATTAATTTCCCTGCCAATTAGTGCAATCTTTTTCAGGTTTTCTTTAACATTTCCACTAATCGGGTGTGCGATATAAACTACTTTCATAATTTTACTGTTTCTTAAATACAAGATTAATTTCATACAAATTAGTTGGGATCGTAGATGGTATCATCATTACCAGGCCAACCATTTTATTATATTTTAAACAAATTAATTCGATATCACAATACTCAATCCCCATAAGAGCTTCATTTGCATAACTAGCATAAAGTCTACCAAATTCTTTATGAGAATCAGTACAGTACCACTCTTGACCCGCAATATTATAATGAATTAATAAAGGATCAATGCTCTGAATA
>JAUWPX010000169.1 GCA_030611395.1 Bacteroidota bacterium
AATGTTAAAATACCTCTTCTGTTGGCAAATAACATAATGTTCTGGTTGTCCTGGCTGATGGCCCAGTTATGTGTCTCAATCTCCTTACATTCTTTATAATGAGTTATGAATGGAGTCCCGTCTTGTGCGTACAAGCCTGTCAAGCAAATAAAAACGGAAAAAGCGAAAAGAAAATATTTTAGTTTTAATACCATACGGTAAAGGTATTTTGGATTTCACAATAAAAACAAAATAATCATGAGCAAATCTACAAATTTTCCCGGATAGCCAATATACAAAAACATTGCCTGGTAAAGTAAAAAGAAAAACTTAGATTCAGAAGAAACTACTAAATTTTAAAGTTTGTGTTACGGGGCTGATACTTTACTCCGGTTGTTGCCACAAAAAAAAGAGGAACAAAAAATTGTCCCTCTTTTATATCTATTTTGCAATGCATTACAATTCTTCCACTTGACGGGCTGAATAGCTGATTTTTAATGCCTGAGCACGACGCAAAGATTGCTTTACATCGATTACAGTTCCCATTCTTGTATCCGAATCAATTTTAAGTGAAACTGTCATTTTATTCCTGTCATTTTCATCCATAGCATCACGTTCCTGTGCAATAAAATCCACTATGTCAGCAACATCCCTAAACTGATCATTTAATTGGATCCGTGGTTCGGTTCCATACAATTTCTGGAACGAACGAAGTGGTTGTCCCATATAAATATAGCTTACCAGAGATTTTTTTTCCAGTTTCCTTGCTTCGGTAGCATCAGGAACTTTAACAGTGATCATAAGGTTAACCTCTTTCATCACTGTTGTTGTCATAAAGAAAAACAGTAGCATAAATACAATATCAGGCAATGATGCTGTATTGATTGCTGCCATACCTTTTTTCCCTTTTTTTGAAAATCTGGACATAACTTATTTTCCTCCGATATTTTTAGGTTCCGCTTCAGAAAGGACTGAGGGATAATAGTTTTTTACTGCATCTATTTGAGCTTCAGTAAGATCTTCAAAATTCGCCCCGAATTGCTGAATGGATATCTCATCTCTTAGTTCATTTTTGGCGGCAACAAGTTCGTTTTGAACCCGTAGATACATTCCGTATGATGTGCCTCTGTCATTTGTCAGAGAGATAACAGGGTTTTTTGTAATATATACACTACCAAAATACGGCAATTCCTTAGTCTCTTTTTCAGGAAGATTTTCTGCATTATTTGGATTAGCGATAAAATCTCTGGCTTGTTGACGGAGCTGATGTAAATCTATGAGTTTGCCTTCAACCAGCAGTTCATCGTGTTTATTAACAAGCACAACAAATACATTTCTTTCCTTGATCTTATCAGAACTATCCTCCTGTTGGTCTTCATCAGGAAGTCGGGGTAGCCGGCGTTGCAAACCGGTATCTACATCCATTGTAGTTGTAATAAGGAAAAAGATCAATAAAAGGAATGCGATATCAGCCATCGAACCAGCGTTAATTGGTGATAATTCCTTTTTTCCCATAGTAATAGTTTTAAAGGAGGACTAAATAATATGGTCCTCCGGTTTTGCTATTTAAAATATTTTGAAATTTCAGAATACAGGATTGAAAGCGTTGCCAGACCTGCAAGAATATAGGTTAAGAAAAGCCCCGTTCCTACAAACTTAAGTGTTCCCTGAACATTATCTTTCCCTGTATATCCTGGTATTTCCAGAACCTCATTTGAAGCAAGACTGTAAGCAATAAAAATAAGTATTGCAACTCCCAGAAGGACAAATAAAATCTGTTTTGCCGATTTGGGATTAGAAATGAGGTGTATTATAGGGAAGATTATTGTTAATCCTGCTGTAAGTATTACCAGCATAGCAGCCCAGAAAAGAATTTTTCCGGTAATCAGCGGTTCTTCCATACTAGTCCCTTCAGTTCCGGGAACCACATTGCCGAAATAAAATATTACGACAAGTATAAGGGATATCCCCATAAGAACATAAAGGATTATGGATATTATCTTTCTAACTTTATCAGACATAACTCTTTCTCCTTATTTTTTAAGGTTGTGTTTTATTAGCAAATCAATTAATGTAATGGATGAATCCTCCATAGCATTAACAAGGTTGTCGATTGTAGACAATATGTAGTTATAAAATACCTGAAGAATAACGGCTATAATCAAACCCGTAACCGTGGTAATCAAAGCAATTTGGATACCTCCGGCAACAAGTTGTGCAGATACATTACCAGCTATACGAATCTGGTCAAATGCTTCAATCATACCTATTACTGTTCCCATAAATCCTAACATTGGAGCAATAGCGATAAAAAGGGAGATCCAGGAGAGATTTTTCTCAAGTAATCCCATTTGTACACTACCGTAAGCTAAAACTGATTTTTCAGCTGCCTCAACGCCTTCATCAGCCCTGTCAAGTCCCTGGTAGAAAATGCTTGCAACAGGTCCGCGTGTATTACGGCAAACCTCTTTTGCAGCATCAATTCCGCCTGATTCAAGAGCAGCTTCAACATTACCAAGCAATTTCTCAGTATTGGTTGTTGCAAGATTAAGATAAATGATCCTTTCTATTGCAAGAGCAAGACCAAAAATAAGGCATAATAATAGAGCCCCCATAAATCCTGCACCACCTTCAATAAATTTGGCTTTGACTTTTTTGTGTAATTCGCCACCTTCTTCAAGTTCAGCCTTATCTCCTATAGTAACTCCTGCTTCTTCAACTGCTGCTGGTGTTTCTGTTGCAGCAGAATCTGCAACTTGTTCAACAGCCGTTGTGTCGACCGGTTCATCCTGAGCTAAAGCATTTATTGACGCTCCAAAGCTAAGCATCATAAGAACTGCTACAAATGCAAATAGTTTTTTCATGGTTTGATTTCAATTTAGTTATTAAAAAATTTCGGTTTGCAATTTATTAATTTGTTTTTTGTTATCAAAACTTTATAGTTCGAATCTGCCCTTCTGTTCTCATCCCTCTATAGTAAATCCAAAAAATTCCACAGAACAATAATCTTTTTTTTCCCTCAAGCTCCCGCTTTTTGCGGAGAGAGAGGGATTCGAACCCTCGGTACTGTTTAGCAGCACACACGCTTTCCAGGCGTGCACCTTCGACCGCTCGGTCATCTCTCCTCTTATTCTTTAATATGAATTACGCGGATTCAGGTGGCACAAAATACAAAAAATATATAGAAAATGGAAAAAGTATATTTATTTATTCAGTTTAAATAATTTTGTTGCGGTTTGAGTAGTGATTTCAGCAATTTTTTCGATGGTTATATTGTGAAGTTCAGCAATTTTTTGTGCTGTAAAAACCAGGTATGAGCTTTCATTTCGTTTTCCGCGTTTCGGAACAGGTGCCAGGTAAGGAGAATCTGTTTCAAGAACAATATGTTTAGGATCGATATCTTTTACTACCTTATCAAGTCCGGAATTTTTAAAAGTAACAATCCCGCCAATACCAAGTTTGAATCCCATTGCTATGGCACGGTTGGCCTGATATAAATTACCGGTAAAACTATGAAATATCCCTTTTGGGTAATCAGGCTTAAAATCATCAAGTATTTGAAATACCTCATCAAATGATTCCCTGATATGGATAACTACCGGCAGGTGATTATCGATAGCCAGAGTGATTTGTTCTCTGAAAGCCTTTTTTTGTTCTTTTATGTAGGTTTTGTCCCAATAAAGGTCAATACCAATTTCGCCTATTGCAATAAAGTTTTCTTTAAGAAGATGTTCCTGAACTTTCTTAAGTACATCCCGGTAATTTTTTCTCACCGAGGTTGGATGAAGCCCAATCATAGGAAAACAAAAATCAGGATATTTATTTACAAGATCCATCATTGGTTTAATTGACCGGGTGTCAATATTGGGAAGACATATTTTACTTATTCCCTTCCGGATAGCTCTGTTTATTACCTCGTCACGGTTTTTATCGAATTCGGGCAAATACAAATGTGAATGAGTATCAATGAATTGCATAGCTGTTTTTTTAAGTGCTAAAATATGAAAAAATACTGCTTAATTTTAAAAAAGCATTTTCTCATTAATAACCAGTTTTTATTAATGTTGTTAAATACATATGAAGATGATTTTTTTAGCTTTGAAAAAGAATAAATATTAAAGATTATGTTCATATTTGCATGTATTATATTATTCTTGCATTGCATAAAACCAAACGTCTGAAATAGATTTGTAATACAAACAGCAGAAAAAAAATCAATAATTACTCAAATAAAATAAAATGTTAATAATCCTCAAAAAACTTAATACTTAATCAAAAACTTTTCAAAATGGATCCACGAATAGAACAATTTATGTCTCAAATCATAGCAAATAATCCAGCTGAAAAAGAATTTCATCAGGCTGTTCGGGAG
>JAUWPX010000174.1 GCA_030611395.1 Bacteroidota bacterium
AGAAGACTGGTTGTAACTATTTTCGGCTAGCAACAGTTTATTTGTACTTCCATAACATATCTACATTAATTTTTTCCAATCATTTTATTATTATTTTTGATCACCACTTTGATTTAAATTTATATCAATATGCAAAGGTTAATGTTACTAGGTGATGAAGCCATTGGTCAGGGTGCCATTGATGGCGGGATGTCAGGTATATATGCTTATCCCGGAACCCCTTCCACCGAAATTATGGAATATGTTCAGAATTCAAAGGAAGCTGCTGAAAAGGAGATACAGCGTGAATGGTCGGCTAATGAAAAAACAGCTATGGAGGCTGCTTTAGGAATGTCGTATGCCGGTAAACGTTCCATGGTTTGCATGAAACATGTTGGATTAAATGTAGCAGCCGATCCCTTTATGAATTCAGCAATTACCGGTGTACATGGTGGATTGCTTGTGGTTTCTGCTGACGATCCTTCAATGCATTCATCACAAAATGAGCAGGATTCCCGTTTTTATGGAAAGTTTGCGATGATCCCAATTCTGGAACCTTCAAATCAACAGGAAGCATATAATATGGCATATACCGGGTTTGAACTATCGGAGAAGCTGGGTGTGCCGGTTTTAATTCGTATCACAACCCGTCTTTCTCATTCAAGATCGGGGGTGGAAAAACAACAATCCAAAACTCAACGGGAACTTTCCCTGCCTGAAGATTTGAAGCAGTTTATTTTACTGCCGGCCAACGCCAGAAAAAGGTATGCTAACCTTGTGAAAAGTCAGCCCGCTTTTGAAGCGGTTGCAGAGGATTCAAAATTTAATGAATTATACCCTGGAAAGAATAGGAAGCTTGGAATTATCGCATGCGGTATCGCGTACAATTACCTTATGGAAAATTTCAGGGATCAAAAACCGGAATATCCGATATTGAAAATTTCGCATTATCCGATTCCGCGAAAAAAAGTGGAAAAATTACTCTTTTCATGTAAAGAGGTGCTGATAATGGAGGAAGGGTATCCGCTTGTGGAAGAGATGCTTAAGGGTTTTCAGGAAAAGGGAACAAAAATAAAAGGACGCCTGGATGGCAGCTTGCCGAGAGTCGGGGAGCTTGATCCGAACCATGTAGCAAAATCCCTTGGAAAAAAAGTTCATTATGGTTCGAAAATACCTGATTTCGTACCAGACCGTCCACCTGCACTTTGTAAAGGATGCGGTCATGCTGATGTTTTTAATGCCCTTAATGAAGCTTTAGAAAAATATGGCAAAGGAAAGGTATTTTCCGATATAGGATGTTATACACTGGGTGCTTTGCCTCCTTATAATGCTATAAATTCGTGCGTTGATATGGGGGCTTCTATTACAATGGCTATTGGCGCTACAGATGCCGGACTTAAGCCATCTGTTGCTGTAATAGGAGATTCAACTTTTACGCATTCAGGAATGACAGGTCTTCTGGATGCGGTTTATAAGAAATCTCCAATAACCCTGATCATTTCAGATAACTACACCACAGCTATGACCGGTGGACAGTTTTCTCTGGCTACAAACAGACTTGAACAGATATGTCTTGGTTTGGGAGTTGAAAAGGAGCACTTAAGAATATTGGTTCCTTTGAAAAAGAACCATGATGATAATGTTAAAATAATTAAAGAGGAGCTTAAATATAGCGGAGTTTCTGTAATTCTTGCGCAACGTGAATGTGTACAAACTTTATTAAAAAAGAAAAGAAACCAGAAACCAGTAACCAGTAACCAGTAACCAGTAACCAGTAACCAGTAACAAATAACATATGAAATGTGATATTATTCTCTCAGGTGTAGGCGGACAGGGTATCTTAACAATTGCAGCTGCAATAGGTATGGCTGCTCTTGAAAATGATCTGTATCTGAAACAGGCAGAGGTACATGGGATGAGTCAGAGGGGAGGGGCAGTACAGTCAAATCTGCGATTGTCTGATAAAGAGATTGCCTCTGACCTTATTCCTTACGGGCAGGCTGACCTTATTCTTTCTGTTGAGCCGATGGAGTCGCTTCGTTACCTGCCTTATTTATCGGATAATGGTTGGCTGGTAACAAACTCTAAACCTTTCATTAATATTCCCGATTATCCCGACATTGAAAAAATAATGGAGGAAATTAAAAAGAATCCAAATCATCTAATCCTTGATGCAGATAAAATGGCGATGGATTTGGGTTCACCAAGAAGTGCAAATATTATTATGCTTGGTGCAGCTTCCCTGTACATTGATATTCCAATTGAGAATTTTGAGAAAGGGATTCAAAAATTGTTCGGAAGAAAAGGCGAAGAAGTTGTTAAGGTGAATATTGAAGCACTTCATAAAGGAAGGGATTATGGGAAGAGCGCCCAATTAACCAATTAACCAATAATGGAATTTTCACAGACCGACTCTGAACAGCTTAAATTAAAAGGACTGGAAATAAGTCATGTAATAACTCAGATTAGCAATTTTCGTTCCGGGTTCCCTTATCTTGTCCTTGATTCTCCGGCAACAATAAAACATGGAATACTAAAATGTAATAAGAAAAAACTTCAGTTTTATATTGAAGTTTTTGAAAACAAGGGAAGAAAAAAAGAATTGCTGAAATTTGTTCCGGCTTCCGGAGCTGCATCACGGATGTTTAAGGAGTTGTTTGAATGTTATTATGAATTAAAAAAATCTGACGACAAACCACAAAATGATTTTTTAGAAAAATATCCCGGTGTAAAACAGGTTTTTGACAGGATTTATGATTTTGCATTCTTTAATGAGTTAAGAACAAAATTTGAATCAAGCGGAAAGGAATTATCTACACCGGTTAATCCATCTGACTATGAACTTCTGCTTGAACTCCTGCTCGAAGAAAAAGGTCTGAATTATGGTAATCTGCCAAAAGGTTTGTTATTATTCCATATGTATAAAGACAGACCCAGAACCTCGTTTGAGGAGCATCTTGTTGAAGGAAGCCATCATTGCAAGGATAACAAGAACCTGGTAAAGGTTCATTTTACGGTTTCTCCTGAACATATTGAATTGTTTCGGAAAAAATTTACTGATAAAAAGAGTTTACTGGAAAAAGAATTAGCGTTACAGTTTAAGATAGAATTTAGTATTCAGAAACCATACACCGATACTATTGCTGTTGATTTGGATAACCTGCCTTTCCGTGAAGCTGATGGCTCACTATTGTTCCGGCCAGGAGGACATGGAGCATTGCTTGAAAACCTGAACCAATTGAATGCTGATATCATTTTTATTAAGAATATTGACAACATTATTTCTGACAGGTTAAGGTCTGCCACTGTGTTTTATAAGAAGTGCCTGGCTGGAATTCTTCTGGAATACCAGGAAAAGATATTTAATTATCTGTGTTTTCTTGATGATACGAATGAACCGGGGAAGGAGAAAATTGAAGAACTGGAGATGTTTTTGGAAAACCGGTTATGTGTCAGACCACCTGCGGGATACCATGATTTGACAGATAAAGAAAAACTGGATTATATAAGAAAAAAACTTAACCGCCCTGTGCGTGTATGCGGAATGGTTGTTAATGAGGGTGAACCGGGAGGCGGACCATTTTTTGCAGTAAATCCTGATGCCTCTGTATCACTTCAGTTTGTGGAAACATCCAAGATAGATATTGATAATCCGGAACAAAAAATGATAGTGGGATCATCAACGCACTTTAATCCTGTTGACCTTATCTGTGGAATAAAAGATTATAAAGGCAAAAAATTTGACCTGGTTAAATTCAGGGATCCGAAAACCGGATTTATATCCGTAAAATCAAAAGACGGAAGGGAATTAAAAGCCCAGGAACTTCCGGGATTATGGAACGGAGCAATGTCTGACTGGAATACGATATTTGTTGAAACACCAATTGAAACCTTCAATCCTGTAAAGACAATAAATGATTTGTTACGGCCTCAGCATCAACCGGGTATGCAGGAAGTAATAAAAGTTAGGGATCCATAAATTAGAAGTCAATTTTCCCCTCCTCATAAAGCAACGTCCAGCCCAGTATCCAATTTTGATCTTTAAATGCACCCTTGAATGTTACAGGATCGAACCAGCTATCAGGAGATGATACAAGATCGCCGAATTTGACAGAATCCGGTGAGATATTTAACCTGCCGTTGATGCGACCAATACCATAATCAACGATTTCACTATGCGACAGTGTGAAGTAATTTTTTAAGAATTCTGATGGTACACTGACATCAATACCAGGTTCTGCCTGTACCTGAAAAATCGATATTGAATCGTCATCCCCGACATTCCAGAAACTACTGTATTCTACAGCCAGGTTTCC
>JAUWPX010000315.1 GCA_030611395.1 Bacteroidota bacterium
CACCGAGTCACATTCAGTATTATTTATCGTTTCCTCAAGGTCTTTCAACTGTTGTTCACCATATCCCATTGCCGGCAACAGAGTCCCAATATTCGGATATATCCTAAAAGTCTCCGAAAGTTTTCCAACAATAAACGGACGCGGGTCAATTATTTCGGCAGCACCAAACTTCCTGGCTGCTACAGTGCCTGCACCAATTTTCATTTCCCCATGAGTAAGAGTTGGACCGTCTTCAACCACAAGCACCCTTTTTCCTTTAATAACTGAAGGGTCATCCACTTTAATTGGTGAAGCGGCATCCAAAACTATTGCACCAGGGGCTGCTTTTTCAATACTCTCCCTGACAGTTTGAATATCCTCAGGCGCAGCGGTATCCATCTTGTTAATAACAACTACATCAGCCAGGCGTAATGTAACTTCTCCAGGGTAGTATTTTAACTCATGACCGGCACGATGCGGATCAACAACTGTAATAAAAAGATCTGATTTATAAAATGAAAAGTCATTGTTACCTCCATCCCACAGAATAACATCACATCCTTTAGGATCCATCTCAGCTTCACGTAAAATTGCCTCATAATCCACACCGGCATAAATAACATTTCCCCTTACAACATGCGGCTCATATTCTTCCATCTCTTCGATAGTACAATTATGTTTTGCCAGGTCTTTAATATCAGCAAACCTCTGAACTTTTTGCGCAACAAGATCGCCATATGGCATTGGGTGTCTTACTGCAACCACTTTAAGTCCTTTTTCCAATAAAAGTTCAATAACCCGTCTTGATGTCTGACTTTTTCCACATCCGGTACGTACTGCACACACAGAAATTACCGGCTTTTTACTTTTAATCATTGTATCTCCCGGTCCGAGTAATACAAAATTAGCTCCTGCAGCATTTACAATTGCGCTTACCGACATTGCTTTTTGGTAAGTAACATCACTATATGAAAATACACAATCATCTACATTAAAATCAGTGATAAGCTTTGTCAATTCCTCTTCACCGAAAACAGGAATACCATCAGGGTAAAGGTTGCCTGCCAATTCTGCAGGATATTTCCTGCCTTCAATATCAGGTATCTGTGCGGCTGTAAAAGCAACAACATTATAATCCTCATTGTCGCGAAAGCACGTATTGAAATTATGAAAATCCCTTCCGGCGGCACCAATTATTATGATATTTTTCTTTGCCATTTTTCCTCCTTATTTTTTATATTTTAGTATTGTATTTCATTTTTCAAAAAAAAAGTAATACAAATGTAATCTATTGTATTTACAAATATCAAATTGAGACATATGTTAAAAATCATGAATTGAACTTCTTTACATAATTATCACACAATCAGTTTTTTTCTGCAAAAATAAATCATTTTGGAGCAACCTTTTCACCATTTTGCACATCATATTAATAGAAAACAACGAAACCATGAACTTTCTGGCACATGTATATCTTTCCGGAAACTCTGACGAAATCAGTATCGGGAATTTTATTGGTGATTATGTTAAAGGAAGCAACTACAACAACTACCCTGACCTGATAAGAAAAGGCATTCTTCTTCACCGGAGCATTGACGATTTTACTGATCATCATCCTATTGTTCACCATAGTAAGGCAATTTTGTATAAAAAATACCGCAGATATTCCGGTGTTATCACAGATATTTTTTACGACCATTTCTTAACAATTGAATGGAATAATTTCTCACAGCAACCACTACCAGATTTTATCTCTAATTTTTACGACAATCTTTTCATTCATTATGATTTCTTACCTGATGAAATTAAAGACTTCCTCCCAACATGCCTGAATGAAAACTGGATTAACACATATGGCACTCTCAAGGGAATAAAAAAAACTTTAAAAAAAATGAGCAGAAGAACATCACTGCCCAAAAAATCGTGCCAGTGTGTAAGGGAATTGAAAAAGAACTATTCAGTTTTCCGCGAAGATTTTGTAGAATTCTTTCCTCTTCTGATCAATTTTGTTGAAGAAGAATATAATATTAGTATAGAATATCCACAAACCGGTCTTCTTAAAGAATCAAGCTAAGCCAAATACTCCAGCCTGCTGATATCAAGCCGTAGAAATATAAACAACAAAATAGTAAACGCCCATAGCGAAGAGCCTCCATAACTCATAAAAGGCAGTGGAATTCCAATAACCGGTAATAATCCAATAGTCATTCCAATGTTAACAACAAAATGAAACAATAGAATAGCAAAAACAGAATATCCGAATATCCTGCAAAACCCTGATCGCTGTCTTTCAGCAAGAACAAGTATCCTTAATAGAAGAATTGTAAATAGGATTATTATTAAACTTGTTCCCAGAAAACCCCACTCTTCACCTACAGTACAAAAAATAAAATCTGTGCTTTGTTCAGGAACAAATTCAAATTTCGTTTGCGTTCCTTTCAAAAAACCCTTTCCGGAAAAACCACCTGAACCAATAGCAATAATCGATTGATTAACATTATAACCACTACCATAGGGATCAGAGTCAATACCAAGAAGTATATTTATTCTTTTCTGCTGATGGGATTTTAATATATTATTAAAGGCATAGTCAACTGAAAATGTAAAAATAATACTTCCAAACATTAGCATGTATATCAATACAGCTTTACGGATTCGATAAAAATAAATAAAGAAACTATAAATAAATCCCGAAATAATTAAAGAAATAATAAGAATAAAAAAAACTGACAATTCCAGACCGGCAAATTCTTTAAGTC
>JAUWPX010000308.1 GCA_030611395.1 Bacteroidota bacterium
GTTTATACAATACGAAATACCAAACCAATAGGATTAAAAGGCGAATATCACCCTATCTGTAAGAGAATAAGTTGAAAGTTGAAAGTTTATAAAGTTGAAAGGGAAGAATGAATCGCAGAGACGCTAAGATGCAAAGTCGCAAAGAAAAAAAAGGTGAAAAGATGAAGATGAAAAGAGGCGTAGTGGTAACGAAGGTGGATAACCAGTAACAAGTAGCAAATATGAAAATATCTGTAATCGGATTGGGATATGTAGGACTTCCCTTGGCTTTGGAATTCGCGAAACATTTTCCTGTTATCGGATTCGATATCCGGGAAGACAGGATAAAATTGATAGAAAAAGGCGAAGATCCGAGCCATGAGTTGCTCCCTGAAGAATTTATGGGGAAAAATATTCAATTCACAGCTGACCCCAAAAACTTAAAAAAAGCATCTTTCCATATTATTGCCGTACCTACGCCTATTGACGATCATAATCTTCCTGACCTGACCATTCTTTTAAATGCCACATCACTAGTGGGCAAACAACTAAAAAAGGATGATTGTGTTGTTTTTGAATCAACTGTTTACCCCGGATGCACGGAAGAAGAATGTATTCCACTGCTTGAAAAAGAGAGTGGTCTCTGCTGTGGCAAAGATTTCAAAGCGGGTTTTTCACCTGAAAGGATAAATCCGGGAGACAGGGAACATACACTTACAAAAATTGTTAAAGTAGTATCGGGTTGTGATGATGAAGCGCTGGATATCATAAGTAAAACATACGAACTGATCATTGAAGCAGGTATTCACCGTGCCGGTTCAATCAAAATTGCCGAGGCTGCCAAAATTATTGAAAACACCCAGCGGGATATCAATATCGCTTTTATGAATGAGCTTTCGATTATTTTCAACCGCATGAATATCAACACTTACGAAGTACTTGAAGCAGCGGGTACAAAATGGAATTTCCTGAATTTTTTCCCGGGTCTTGTCGGGGGACACTGCATAGGAGTTGATCCATACTATCTTGCTTTCAAGGCAAAAGAGCTTGGATATCATGCCCAGATAATTAATTCGGGGCGGTTTGTGAATGATTCAATGGGCGCTTATATTGCCAAACAAACTGTTAAAAAAATAATAGCCCAAAAGAAAAATGTTTCTGAAGCTACAGTTTTGATAATGGGAATAACATTTAAAGAGAATGTTAGTGATATAAGAAATTCCAAAGTGGTTGATGTAATAAAGGAATTTTATTCATTCGGTGTAAAAGTGGATGTTATTGATCCATATGCAAGCAAAAAAGAGGTTAAAAAAGAGTTTGGGCTTGACCTTAAAGAGAAGGCCTCGAAAGGGTATGATGCTATTATCTTAGCAGTAAACCACAAAGAATACAGTATGCTTAATGAGGAATATTTCACCTCAATCGCTACTGATAAGCAATTTTTGTTGATATAAAAGGAACATTTAAAGAAAAAATTAATAAACTGGAATACTGGAGTTTATAAAATGAAAAAAAAAATTCTCGTTACAGGAGGCACAGGATATATTGGTTCACATACTGTTGTTGAACTGATCGAATCAGGATTCGAAGTTATTATTGTTGATAACCTTTCCAATTCAAACATAAATGCACTTGATGGTATCGAAAAAATTACCGGTACGCGTCCTTTGTTTGAAAAACTTGATGTGTGTGACAAATCACAACTCACCTCCTTCTTTGAAAAAATTACCGGTATAGAAGCAATTATTCACGTTGCGGCATTTAAATCAGTTAGTGAATCGGTAGCAAATCCACTGAAATATTACTTTAACAATCTGGTTTCTACCATAAGCCTTCTTGACTTAATGAAGAAGAAAGAAATTCCGTATTTGGTTTTCTCTTCGTCCTGCACTGTATATGGACAGCCCGATGAACTACCTGTTTCTGAAAATGCCCCAATTAAAAAGGCAATGTCTCCTTATGGTAATACAAAGCAGATAATGGAAGAGATCATTAGTGATACTCTTCTTTCAACCCCCTCACTTAAAGCAATATCTCTCCGGTATTTTAATCCAATTGGAGCTCATCCTTCAGCTTTGATCGGCGAACTGCCTACAGGTGTACCGGATAACCTGGTCCCTTTTATTACACAAACAGCTATTGGGATACGTGATGAAATCAAAGTTTTCGGAGATGATTATAACACTCCTGACGGCTCGGCAATAAGGGATTACCTCCATGTTGTCGATTTAGCAAAAGCTCACGTTGCCGCTATACAAAGGTTGCTGAAAAAACAAGGCAAGGCGAATTATGAAATTTTTAATCTGGGCACAGGAAAAGGAGTATCAGTACTTGAGGCTATTGAATCGTTTGAACGTGCAACGGGAGAAAAACTGAATTATAAGATAGTTGACAGAAGGGCCGGAGATATAGAAAAAGTTTGGGGAGATACAAGCTACGCGAATAAAGAACTTGGATGGAAAGCCGAAAAAAGCCTTGATGATACAATGCTGTCAGCATGGAATTGGGAGAAATATTTAAAGAAGCAAAAAAAATAAACAGATGAAGCATATAGTACTTATCACAGGAGGTGCAGGATTTATCGGATCACATGTGGTCCGCAGATTTGTCAATAAATACCCCGATTATCAAATCGTAAATCTTGATAAGCTGACCTATGCAGGAAATCTTGAAAACCTTAAGGACATTGACAGAAAAGAGAACTATATTTTTGAAAAAGGTGATATAGTTGACCAGGAATTTATTTTTGATCTGTTCAAAAAATATGATTTCACAGGGGTTATCCATTTAGCTGCCGAATCGCATGTTGATCGTTCAATTACCAACCCGACAGAATTTATTTACACAAATATAATCGGGACAGTTAACCTGCTGAACGCGGCAAGGGAACTTTGGGGC
>JAUWPX010000275.1 GCA_030611395.1 Bacteroidota bacterium
AAACTTTTGCCCCGGAATACGGGTAGAAAACAATTGTCAGAATTGCGGATTCAGCCAGGTAAGAATGAATGGACTGGAAGGGCCGTATTCTCAGATACTGATTAACAGTCGTCCGATTTTTAGCGGATTAGCCGGAGTTTATGGGCTGGAATTAATACCATCTTCAATGATTGAACGTGTTGAAGTAATACGTGGCGGAGGTTCTGCATTATATGGCAGTAATGCAATTGCCGGAACAATCAATTTAATCCTTAAAGATCCCATAAACAACTCTTACGAATTCGGTTTAAACAGTGGAGCAACCGGCGTTGGGATTGATGGTTCAGGAGATCCTGCTCTGGATTATTCGGTTAATTTTAATACATCATTAATTTCTTCTGATAATAAGTCGGGTATGTCTTTATATGGATTTTACCGGGACAGAGAACCATTTGACGCTGATAATGACAGTTTTTCGGAAATAGCATCTATAAGAAATACAACAATTGGTACACGCCTTTTTCATCGTTTAGGCAACCGTAGTAAAATAACAGTTGATTTTTTCAATATTAAGGAAGACAGACGGGGTGGAGATAAACATGAATACCCGGTTCATGAAGCAGGTATTGCAGAAGCTGTAAAACACAATATTACGACAGGGGCGCTTACTTATGAGAAATTCTTCAGGGACAATGATCAGTTTTCTGTTTTCACATCGGGTCAAAATATTAACAGAGACTCATATTATGGAGCAGATCAATCATTAAGTGACTATGGGAAAACGACTGATTTCTCATATATCGCAGGTACCCAGTACAACGCGGTATTAGGAACCTCTAACCTTATTTTTGGTATGGAAAATCAGAGGGCCTGGCTAAAGGACAATAAACTGGGTTACCCGGATTATGATAACGCTGTTATTGTTGATGGTTCGATAGTTGGTATTCCACATACTGATAACGTAGTTATTGCAGACCAGAGCACTAACACTTTTGGAGTATTTTCGCAATATGAAATTAACTGGGAGAAAATGAAAGTTACGGCCGGGGCAAGATTCGACATCTATAAAGTGGAAGATAAAGGACATAACAGCACTAAAAAAACCGGAAATGTACTGAGTCCGAGGATAAATATTTTATACAATATTAAGGAATACCTTCAGGCACGTTTAAGTTATTCGCAAGGATACAGAGCCCCACAGATATTTGATGAGGATTTGCATATTGAAACTTCCGGTTCACGACAGGTAATTCATCAAAACGATCCTGATCTCAAACAGGAAACCAGTCATAGTCTTATGGCATCACTCGACTTTAATAAGAAAATTATGAATGTATATATTGGATTATTATTTGAAGGTTTCTATACAAAGCTGAACGACCCGTTCGCAAATGAATATAGCGAACCTGATGAAAATGGTGTGGTTGTTTATACTCGTATTAATGCTGAAGAAGGAGCAATAGTACAAGGAGTAAATATTGAAGTAAACATGGTTCCAAACAGCGATTTTTCTTTAAAATCGGGTTTTACAGTACAAAGCAATAGATATGAAGAAGCACAGGAATTTAATAAAAAGCGCTTTTTCAGAACTCCCGATAGTTACGGTTACATGACACTCGATTGGAACCCGGTTGAAAACTGGGGTATTTCTTCAACAGGAAATTACACTGGCAAAATGTTAGTTCCCTATTTTGGAACACAAATACCAAATCCTGAAGAGGGAGAACTCAGGGAATCAGATATTTTCTTTGATTTAGGAATTAAAATCCGTCATAACATAAAACTTAATGGTACAACACTGCAAATATTCTCCGGGATTAAAAACATTTTTAATTCTTATCAGGACGATTTTGATTCGGGGATCAACCGCGATCCTGGATATATATACGGTCCCATGAATCCACGGACAATTTATTTTGGGATAAAAATGGGGAATTTATGAAAGTAAGTAGATAGGATAATCCTTTTTCTCTTTTATCGTTTTTCTGACAAATAGGTTTATTATTTATACCTTTGCATTGCAGCAGACCGTTCTATCGCTTTTCCTGCATTAGTGGGAGGGGAGGAAAGTCCGGACAACACAGAGCACCATACTTCTTAACCGGAAGATGTCCGTGAGGGTATAGTAACGGAGCAGAAAATAACCGTCCTGAGCTTGTCGAAGGATAAGGGTGAAAAGGTGAGGTAAGAGCTCACCGGTACCGGTGGTGACATTGGTAGCCGTTCGTCTTATGGGTTGAAAGACCATGTATACCGGTATTTTCGGGTTGCTCGCCCGATATCGGGGGGTAGGTCGCTATGATCCTTGCAGCAATGTAAGGGCAAGATAAATGATAGAAATTCGTTCCGGTTTTGCCGAAACGGATACAGAATCCGGCTTACAGGTCTGCTGCTTTTTATTTGGTTATTTAAATACTAATCCTTTTCATCAAAAAACTCTTCCCTGGATGTAATACTGATTATCTCTTTTCCATCCTTTTTGATCATTTCATTGATAACAGGCAGCTCATTTTCTATAATATCCTGCACCTTATTCTGATATTTATTCATATCGGTTTCATACAGGTCAAGTGCCTCAATTTGTGAATTTGTAGGTTTCCCCAGGAAATTAACAACTCCTCCATAAATATTTGAAATATTTTCTCTTAGTTGCTCCTCCTGTGTGAACATTCCTTCGGCTTTTGTTGCTACAAGTTTTACATGGATATTTTCCATATTTTCCGAAAGTTCTGTCAGTTTCTTCTTCAATAATCTCGATGGTTTTTCTTCCAGTATTTTATCAGCCCCTTTCTTCATATCAAGCACCTGCTGATCAAGATATGCCAGGTTTTCAAGCATATGGTATGATTTCATCAGTGTCTTGTGTTGCAATGCCCTGTCTTCTTTCGAATGGGGTGAATCGGGATCATCAATTATTTCAAATTTTCCTTCTTCAATCAAATCTCCTTTAACTATTTTTACTGTATAATTCCCGGAAGGCAGTGGAGGACCAAAGAATCCTGCAAAACTTAATGATTTTGATGTTGGAACTTTTGGTGGTTTCATTCTGATACTCAGAGGAACACGATTTATACCTTTACGTTTACCGGCAGGTAATTCATTTATCAATTTCCCATTATCATCATACACTTCAAGATGCATCTCTCCGAAAACATGTCTCTTTTTCAAGTAATATGTTAAAAA
>JAUWPX010000349.1 GCA_030611395.1 Bacteroidota bacterium
ATACATGCCGGTCGGATGATCCGAAAGATAATCGGCTTCGTACATCTGTACTTATTGAAACGGAGGATGCTACTTTTGTTATTGATGCAGGACCCGATTTCCGGCAACAGATGTTACGTGCAGGTATAAACAAGTTAGATGCTATCCTGTTGACACATGAGCACAAAGATCATATTGCCGGGATGGATGATGTGCGTCCATTCAATTTCCGGTCACGTCAACCAATCGATATTTTCGCCGAAAAAAGAGTGCAGGAAGCTGTTAAAAGGGAATACTCTTATGTTTTCGCGGAATTGAAATATCCGGGGATACCACAGATGAGCCTTCATACTATTGATGACAGTATCTTAGATGTACGCGGGTTGAAGATTATACCTATACGTGTTTACCATTACCGGCTTCCTATTTATGGTTTCAGGATGGGTGATTTTACATATATCACTGATGCTGATTTTATCCCGGATGAGGCGAAAAAGAAAATATCAGGTACACGGATTCTGGTGATTAATGCCTTGCATAAACGGAAACACATATCTCATTTTAATCTTGACGAAGCGCTGGCTATTATTAGAGAGATTTCACCTGAAAAAGCTTACCTGACCCATGTTAGCCATACAATGGGCAAGCATAATGAAATACAGAAAGAACTCCCTGAGAATGTTTTCCTGGCATATGATATGTTGTCTTTTACTATATAAAAACTCACCAGATAACTCGAAATCATCCGGTGAGTGATTCATGTTTGTATTTATATAAATAAGTTGTACATTAAAACCGAAAATCGGAATTTTAAACTATTGAATTAATATAAAACAAAATATATGGAAAAGAAAGAAGTTTATATTGTTTCAGCTGCCCGTACACCGATTGGTAGTTTCGGAGGTTCATTATCTTCCTTGAGTGCAACCTCTTTAGGTGCCATTGCTATTAAAAGCTCAGTGGAGAGGGCAGGGATTGACGGTAACGATGTGGATGAAGTTTTTATGGGAAATGTTCTTTCTGCCGATCTTGGGCAGGCACCTGCCAGGCAGGCTGCTCTTCTTGCAGAATTACCGGATTGCACTCCATGTACTACGGTGAATAAGGTTTGCAGCTCAGGAATGAAAGCTATTATGCTTAGTGTACAATCAATACTAACAGGTGATAATGATATTGTGGTTGCAGGTGGGATGGAGAGCATGTCTAATGTTCCATTTTACCTGCCGGGACACCGGACAGGGCATAAGCTTGGGCACTCAAAATTAATTGACGGCATGATCAAGGATGGTTTATGGGATGTGTATAACGACTATCATATGGGGTGTGCCGCAGAATTATGTGCACGGGAACTGAAAATAAGTCGCGAGGAACAGGATAAATATGCTGAAGAGTCGTACAGGCGATCTGCAGAAGCTATGGAAAAAGGACTGTTTAAAGAGGAGATTACGCCGGTTGAGATCAAACAAAGAAAAGGTAATCCGGTGATTGTTGATGTAGATGAGGAATTCTCGAAAACAAATTTTGAAAAGATACCTAAATTAAGACCGGTCTTTGAAAAAGATGGTACGGTAACTGCTGCAAATGCTTCAACTATAAATGACGGCGCTGCTGCGGTTGTATTGATGTCTCCGGAAAAGGCTGAGGAGAAAGGTGTAAAACCAATAGCACGAATTATTGGTTATGCGGATTTCGCACAGGCTCCTGAATGGTTCACAACTGCTCCTGTAAAGGCAATTACCAAAGCTCTGAAAAATGCAGGACTGAAGCAGGATGATGTAGATTATTATGAAATAAATGAAGCATTCTCAGTTGCAATGATCGCTACATTAAATGAACTGGAACTGAACAGTGATAAGGTTAATATTAACGGAGGAGCTGTTTCTATGGGGCATCCGATAGGTGCCTCAGGAGCGCGTATTGTTGTTACATTAATAAATGTTTTAAAACAAAATAATGCAAAATACGGAGTTGCCGGATTATGTAACGGAGGGGGTGGAGCATCTGCATTGATTTTGAAAATATGAACAAATTAACAAATTAACAAATTAACTTAACATTATGGGATTAACAATGACAGAGAAGATACTTGCTCTGCATTCAGGCAAAGTTGAAGTAAGACCGGGAGATATTGTCGATGTGGAGATTGATGTCAGGGTTGCCAGGGACTTTGGGGGTCCAAATGTTGTAAAGAATATAAACGAAAACGATCTGAATATACATGATCCCTCAAAAACCTTTTTTACATTTGATACAAACCCAACAGGATCTGACCAGAAATATGCAACTAACCAGCAGATATGCAGAGTATTTGCAAGAGAGCACGGAATAAAAGTATATGATATTAATGCAGGTATCGGCACACATCTTATAATTGATGAAGGATT
>JAUWPX010000158.1 GCA_030611395.1 Bacteroidota bacterium
ATTTGTTGTATATTTTAGAAATCTTTATATAATCCATTTTTTAAAAACAATAAACAGTAATGATTCTTCTGTTATTTTATTTATTTCTTGCCTTATTTGTTTCATTCCTGTGTTCTGTAATGGAATCTGTTTTACTTTCAACATCAATATCTTTCCTGAATGTAAAAAAAGAAAACGGTTATAAATCAGCAACAACATTTATTAAATTAAAGAATAATATAGAAAGACCATTATCAGCAATACTTTCTTTGAATACTGTAGCACATACTATTGGAGCAGCAGGTGTTGGAGTACAGGCAACAAAAATATTTGGTGAATTTTATTTTGGTATAATTTCCGCCATCCTTACACTTTTGATATTAGTTTTTTCTGAAATAATTCCTAAGACGATCGGTGCAAGGTATTGGAGAAAATTGGCATTGGTTTCCGGAATAATAATCAATACTATGGTAATTATTACTTTCCCTTTAGTGATAATGACGGGTTACATTACAAAGCTTTTTTCCAGAAATACAAATGAACTGACCGTTAGTAGAGAAGAAATATCCGCGATGGCTAATATTGGAACAGAAGAAGGGATTTTTGAGGAAGAAGAAAATAAAATTATTCAAAATTTAATTAAGCTTAAAACTGTAAAAGTTTCGGAAATAATGACTCCCAGGGTAGTTGTTACGATAGCAGATGAAAATATGTCATTAGAGGAGTTTCTTATAAAAAAGGAGTTTCTTCATTATTCGCGCATCCCGATCTATTCAAAAAACAATGAAAACATTACAGGATATATTTTTCGTCAAACTGTATTTGAAAAACTTGCCGAAGAAAAAACTAATTTAAAACTACGAGATATCTGCAGAGAAATTGTAGTTGTTCATGAATTTCAAACACTTTTTAGTTTATGGGAGGTTTTACTCGAAAAAAAAGAACATATCGCACTTATTGTAGACGAGTATGGTGGAATGGATGGAATTGTAACAATGGAAGACATAATTGAAACCCTATTAGGATTAGAGATTGTAGATGAGAGAGATAAGATAATAGATATGCAACAGTACGCTCATGAAAGATGGAATGAACGAAAAGCTAAGTATAATATTCTTGATAATTCAGAAGACGATTAATAGTTCCTGAAGTTCCCAAAATGGTTAGAAATTCGAGTATAATCGAGAATTGACAACCTGCTTTTTACTTATTACTTCTTCCCTTCCCCTTTCCTACCCAAAAAACTGCAGAGCCAAACCACACAAATACACCGATAAGCATGTACAACTTTAGTTGCGAAAGTTCAATTTTATCCATCAGGAACAGGATAGAAGGGATTATGGTTAAACCTAATCCGGTATATGAAATTATTTTCAGGACAAGCTTCATAACATTCAGGCTAAGATTACAGTTCTTTTTTGATATATCTTACTTATTACCAGATATGTAACAATTCCAAGGATCCATACCGGTGGTCCCAGGAAAAATACTTCCACCCCAAATACCCTGTTCATTACGAGTGCCAGCAACAACAAACCGAACCATGTAATTCCTGCAGCCCAGTTGAAATTTATTCCTAGTTTTTCAGCATAGTTTGGAGTTAGCCCGATTTTGGGTATCAGATAATAGTCAGCAAATATTACAGCTCCCATCGGTAGCAGTATCAGACCGTAAATAGCTACAAACTCAAGTAATTTCATAACCAGTGCCGGAAATAAAGCAGCGACTGTTGTCAGCATTCCGGCAATAAGAGTCACTTTCCACCGGCTCCAGTTCGGAGAAGCAACCTGCAATGCCAGTCCGGCTCTGTAAAGTGTTGGATTTGCCGTGGTCCAACCGGCAATTACCACACAAACAGCTCCGGCAATACCTACAATATTAAATGCTAAGGGTCCCGGAGCATCGAAAAAGAAATTATTATACATTGCTGCCGCGTAAATTATTCCCGAACTGATCCACGCGACATAGTGTCCAAGGAACATACCTATAGCTGATGCAAAACCATACTGCCATTTCTTTGCATATCTGAACAGTGACAGGTCGGCCATTCCCAGGTGCATAGCCGCATTCGCCAGCCATGTAAAAAATATCACATGCCATATTGTGAATTTGGACTGCCCCTCAAGCGGGATACCACTCCATATCTTTGTTTTAGCTATATCGCAGAATTCACCAAACGAATCCACATCCATGGTCCCGATGGAGGCAATGGCTGCAGCAACAAATATCAGAAACATCCAGGGAGCGCTTATCCTGGCAAACCTGGCAAGCGATTCAAAACCCATAATTGCCACTGCAGTTATCACTGCACCAACAAAAATCACAGTAACCACCCACCCTACACTATTAGGGTAAAAATCGTTAAGCTCGGGCATCTGAATATGAAAAGGGATCCCGACTGCAGTGGCAGATACAGCTACCATTGCACCAGCAAGGAAACAAAACATTAACGCGTTTACAATATTATATATAAAGACTAATACAGGTCCGGCTATTTTTTTTAAATGCCAGTAAAGTGATAATCTTACTTTTACAGCAATAGGCGAAGTGATAAATGCCCAGCTAAGCACAGCAAGAATATTTCCAATTAATCCACCAACCAGCAGGTCAACCACCGATACACCATGGGCAACAAACAGCATGCCTATTACAAACTCTGTTCCTGCTACATGTTCACCTGCAAATATTCCAAGGAAATTCCCTAACCCCTGCAGATTTTTCTTCCCAACAGGTTCCCTGTCAAATTCGTAAAGCTCATCAAGTTTTTTTGTTATAATTGCAGCTTTCATGCCTGGATCATTATTTTGTTCATCTCTTATTAATTTTAGTCATTTTAGCTCATTTTAGTCATTTTAGCTCATTTTAGTCATTTTAGTCATTTTAGTCATTTCCACCTTTTCAGCAATACTTCGTTTTCATATTTCCTTATCTCACATATATACCCTTCATCAGGGATAACTCCATTTTTAAGACAATAGTAATTCCATACAACCCCGAAAGGTTTTGTTTTCATCTCCTCAAGCAAAGCCAGTCGTTCGAAATTTCTTCCTTCTTCTTCATATTTCAACAAAATATCTTTCGGCTCAAGCAGGGCATACAGAAAACTTTTCAGAGCTGCCCTGGCACCCACCACATAAGCTCCAACCCTGTTAATGCTTGCATCAAAGAAGTCAAGACCAATGTGTACCCTTGACAAAGCATCAGAACGAACAACCTCCTGAGCAATTAATAATATTTCGTCATTCATTGTAACAACATGATCACTATCCCATCTAACTCCTCTGGTTAAATGGAGTAGTATCTCATTTACAAATTGCAGGCATGAAGATATTTTATCGCCAACACTCTCGGTCGGATGAAAATGTCCGTTATCAAGGCAGATCATTTTATTGTTTTTTGCTGCATAAGCCAGATAGAAATCGTATGAGCCAACAACGAAGGATTCACTACCTATACCAAATAGTTTACTTTCAACCGAATCTTTTAGATATTTCTCCGGTATCCCGTACTCAAATATCTCATCAAGTGATTCTTTAAGAAGACTCCTGTGTCCATACCGGTCAACAGGTGTATCCTTTGTACCGTCAGGAATCCAGATATTATGAACGCAACTACTATCCAGTTCCAAACCAAAATATTCCCCAATTTCCCTGCACCGTTTCACATGCTCTATCCAGAATTTCCTTACAGATTCATTTTTACTTGACAGTGTAAAACCCGTGTCAGCTTTTGGATGTGAAAACAAGGTTGGATTAAAATCAAGTTTCAGTTTGTTGGCGCGAGCCCAGTAAATCCAACCCTGAAAATGGTCAGGTCTGATCTCGTCACGATCAACCCGCTTGTTCCCAAACTCTCCATAAATTGCATGAAGATTAATCCGGTGTTTACCAGGCAACAGGGACAAAACTTTTTCCAGATCACTCCTTAGTTCACTTACGTTTCCGGCTTTGCCGGGATAGTTTCCCGTAACCTGAATTCCACCACCTGACAATCCGGAATCAGGAGTTTCAAAGCCTCCAACATCATCACCCTGCCAGCAATGAAGTGAGAGACTGATATTACCAAGCTTACTGATAACCTGTTTAACATCCACTCCCAGGGAATCGTACTCCTCCTTTGCAAGTTGGTAAGCAGATTTGATTTTTTTTTCATTCATAATGGTAAGTTATTAGCTATTAGCTGTTGGCTGTTAGCTACTAGCCTGTTAATACGTTTTTCCAGTATTCCACTATTCCACTATTCCAATTCTTCCCTCTATTCCCTCTATTCCATCTATTCCATCTATTCCCTTCCTCAGATTAGCGATTAAATACGCTGATCAAGTTTTTGCTGATCCAAAGCAAAAGTGGCAAGTCCGGCAAGGCTTAGCAAGGTATCAACAGCAAATTCTCCTTTAGCTATCCTGTCTGCCCACCTTGAATGACTCGGGATCTTTCCATCCTCTTTTATCCATCTCAATTCTTCTTCAGTATGTTCCGGAAAAATATCACCGCAACCCATATCTCTTGCTATTACACTAAGTTCCTCACCTGTTGCCGGAACATTTTTATCTATATACCTGGCAAATCCAAGTTCTTTGTCCTTCACTTCCCAGATAGTATCCAGTCTGAATTCTTTTTCACTATCATTAAAAAAATCAGCCTTATAATCAGTATTCACCTGCGAATTAAATATCCCATCCAGCGTATTCCTTCCATCTTTAGCCACAGCAGGAGGAATAGTATATACATTCACTCCAGCCAATGA
>JAUWPX010000352.1 GCA_030611395.1 Bacteroidota bacterium
AAAGAATTGACACTGATGTATAGTGCTACCCTGGCAAGTAATCAGAACAGGGGCAAAGTGATAATGGGGCATGATGCCAGTATGAAACTGGGAAATTCCATAACTATTAACGCGGATCCTGAATCAACCAGGTATAAGAATAAAATGAAGAATGGTGTAATCGATCCATCTCTTCCTATCTATTCATATATACCCGGACGGAAAAATGTTGATGCAGTAACTTCAGCTACTGAGCAGTATTTTGCAGATCGAGGTCTTTTATATACATACCGTGGAGGAAAAAGAGTAGATACAACCCACCTTCATATTTATGAATGGATTAACTGTATTCGTACAGGCAAACAACCTTCATGTAATATTGACCAGGGTTTCCAGGAAGCTATGACCGCTCATATGGGTACTATAGCATATAAAGAAAATAGGAGAGTGTTCTGGGATCGGGATAATCAGAAAATAATTTAAATTTCACCTATTTTATCATTTGCACCCATTTCTGTTCAGACTGAGATGATTCAACTACAGTTTCCAGAAAAGCCATTCCGCGAACCCCATCATGCACATTTGGGAAGTCAAGCCATTCAGGATCGGGATCTTTTCCTTCCTTCTTACTCAGAATTGTAAGAGCAAAATTTTTGTAGATATTGGCAAATGCTTCAATGAACCCCTCCGGATGTCCGGCAGGAAGGCGGGAAGCAAGTTGTGATGCTTTTCCGAATCCTGCAAATTGTGTGGCTGTGCGTAAGATTTCTGTTGGTTTGTTTGCCCATTTTACAATAAGTGTATTTGGACTTACCTGTTCCCATTCCAGTCCGCCCTTATCGCCATATATATTAATTTTCAGATTGTTTTCCTCACCGGTAGCAACCTGGCTTGCAAGCAGGGTGCCGGTTGCCCCGCCTTTATACCGTATAAGTATACTGCCGTCATCGTCAAGTATTCGCCCTTCAACATGACTGGTAAGGTCGGCACACAAAAACTCGATCTTCAATCCGGTAATATATTCTGCCAGATTTTCTGCATGGGTGCCAATATCACCCATAGCAAGTACCTTTCCTGATCTCTTCGGGTCTGCACGCCAGTTTGCCTGTTTATTACCCATATCTTCAACCTTTGTATTAAGCCATCCCTGGAAATACTCAACGGCAATTTTACGTATTTTACCCAACTCTCCTGTCCGTACCATATGTTTTGCTTGTTTTACCATTGGATAGCCGGTATAATTATGGGTAAGGGCAAACTCCAGACCGGATGAACCAACATGGTTCTTAAGGTCCCGGGCTTCTTCAAGTGTCATTGTCATCGGCTTATCACAGATTACATGAAATCCATGGTCAAGAGCCAAACGCGCCGGTGGGTAATGCATGTAGTTTGGTGTTGTAATAGAAACAATATCCATTCGTTCTTCTTCCGGAAGCTGACTTTCCTTTTCGATCATCTCCCTGTAATCGTCATATATTCTTTCAGGAGGCAAACCCAGTTGCTCACCGCTTTCCCTTGATCGTTCAGGTGTGCTGCTTAATGCTCCGCATACCAGTTCAATATGTCCGTCCATAGCAGCAGCCATCCTGTGAACACTGCCAATGAATGAATCGATACCACCACCGATCATTCCCATTTTGAGTTTTGTCATATGATAATATGTTTTTGAAATTAAAGAATATAGAAACATAAAGGTAATTTTTCCAAACAATATTTAAAAATCGCATTAGTTTATTTTACCCGTAACCCGTAACCCGCTTCGTCCGCCGTAGTGCTAACGAAGTCGGATAACCCGTAACATTTTGACCAGTCTTTAAATAATGTTTTCTATCTTTACAATCAAACGTATAATAATAAGTTAAAAAAGCAATAATATGGAAAGACGAAATTTTCTTAAGAAAACCCTGGTTGCAGGAACGGTTTCTGCCATTGCAGGAAAATCGCTAATTGGCAGTCCTTTATTTAAAACAGTTTATCAGAGTCAGAAACAAAAGTTTAAGCTAAACTATGCTCCCTATTTTGGGATGTTCAAAAATCATGCAGGTGAAAATCTGATAGATCAAATTAAGTTCATGTCAGATCAGGGTTTTACTGCTATGTTTGATAATGGTATTATGAATAAATCACCTGGACAGCAGGAAGAGATCGCAAAAACCCTGGATGATCTTGGTATGCTGATGGGTCCTTTTGTGCTTTATGCCGACTTCAGTAAAGAATCATTTGTTCTTGATCATAAAGAGGTTCGTGATATGCTGACGAAAATGATGAAAGAAGGTATTGAAACAGCAAAACGTACAAACTTCAAACAGCTACTTGTAGTGCCGGGACGTTATAACCAGCGTATGGAATGGGA
>JAUWPX010000183.1 GCA_030611395.1 Bacteroidota bacterium
GATGATGAAATATTCACCACCCCCTTCAACCCGCCGGTTTGTAGCTATCTCTGAAATTGCCATAGCCGTGGGGATAGTTACCAAATGTGCAAGAATAATGACCAGGATAGTTCCGTATGGCCCTATTGTCCCTACAGAAAATCCAAACCGCAGGAATAGAATGGCACCCAGAATTGTAGCTATGCTTGTAAAAAATACCGGAGCGGTCCCGAATGACTTTTTATTCTGTTGCATTAAAAAGTTAATATATAGTTTTATAGTAAAACCCGGGCTTAAAGTTAGTATTTTTAATTAATGAAAATATTTTGTTAATGTTTTTTTGAATGTAATTCAGTATCATGTAAATTGCGCCCTGAACTTAACCCGTAACCCGCAACACGTAACACGTAACATGAAATGAATCTTTTCTCTTCTAATAAAATACCGGTAGAAAAACAGATCGTACTGAAGTTACTTGATTGTAAGTCGGGGAGTAATGCGTTTAAGATTATTGATTCAATTTATGAAACAGTACTGAATAAAGCGTATTCCTTAGCACAACCCAGGGGACTTATAAAAACCGGAGAAATTCCTGATTTTTTTAATCTGAGGGAAAAGGAAAATTATAAGAGTGGAATATTTTGCATTGCAACTTTGGGTAAAGGAATATCTAAAGAATCTTCGTCTTTATTTTCTGCCGGTGAGTATCTTGAAGGATTATTGCTTGATACTATTGCTGATCAGATACTGATTAATTTGACAACTTCTATGTATCAGGAGAAGATTTTGCCATTTGTGAGGAAAAAAGAAGTTGGTATTAGTTATTGCTATATCCCGGGTTGTCAAGATGTTCCGATAGAATATCAAAAATATATCCTGGACCTGGTTGGATTGGAAGCTAAAAATATAATATCCATTACTGAAGGAATGATGCTTAACCCGGTCAAATCAACTGCATATTTCTACGTAATGGATAAATCATTGCCGGTAAGGAAAATCGACCGGGATTGTAGAAAATGTAATATGAAAGATTGTAAGTACAGAACTGTTTTATATGCTGGAATTACAATTATTGCCGGTGGGAAAAAAACAGAAACCACTCTCCTGAAAGAGAAAACATTATTGGAAGGGTTACGTGAACAGGGATGGGGATTGGAAACACACTGCAATGGAGCAGGTTATTGCGGTAAATGCAAAGTTTTACTGACCGGCAAGGTGCCTGAACCGGGATCAACTGAAAAAGAGTTGATTTCACAAAAGGATCTACAAAAGGGAATTAGGCTGGCATGCAGGGTTAAACCAATAGACGGAATGGTAGTTCGTTTACAGGAAAAAACTAATACAGGTTATCAGATTGAACAGGGGTTTATATACCGGAAAGATAGCAGAGAGCCTGAATTGCTAATAAAATCAGATTCTGCAGTGAATTTTAACGAAAAGGGAGAAGATTTCACATATGGAATTGCCGTTGATATTGGAACTACAACCGTGGCAATTGTGCTGGTTAACCTGATAACAGGAAAAACGCTCGGAACATCTTCATTCCTCAATCCTCAAAGGGAATATGGAGATGATGTAATAACCCGGATTCAGTTTACTTCGACCAAAGATCCGGATATTCTAACCAAACTGATAAGGGAGTCATTATCCGGGGCAATTAAGGAGCTATCTTTTATAAATAAAATTGGTACAGAACAAATACTAAAATTATCTGTGGCAGGAAATACTACTATGATCCATCTGTTGCTTGGATTGCCGGTTAAGTCACTCGCTGTTAGCCCATTTACTCCGGTTACTCTTGATCCGGTTATTTCACCTGCTGAAGATATTCTTAAAGATGGTTTTTTATCTGCCGAAATGATGATATTCCCGGGTGTCTCTGCATATGTCGGTTCTGATATTGTATCAGGGATGTATAACAGAAGTTTTGAGTGTTTGGATGAGGTTACTTTGTTTATCGATATGGGGACTAACGGAGAAATTGCTATTGGTAACAGAGAAAAGATATTTTGTGCTGCAACTGCAGCTGGACCGGCTTTTGAGGGAGCACGTATCAGTTGTGGAGTTGGAAGTATTACAGGCGCTATATCTTTTGCAGGTATCATGGAAGGCAAAGTATGGTACAGTACCATTGGACAACAACCTGCTGTGGGATTATGTGGTTCCGGACTGGTTGATTTGGTAGCTGCTTGTCTTGATTCCGGAATAATTGACAAGTCAGGGTTGATGAAACCTGAGTATTTTGAAGAAGGCTTATTGATAGGTACGGATGCAGATGGTAAAAAAATGCGATTGACACAAAAGGATATTCGTGAGTTGCAGCTTGCTAAATCAGCTATCCGGGCGGGAATAGAGATACTGGTCAAGGAATTTGATGTGACATACAAAAATATTGGAAAGGTTTATCTGGCAGGAGGGTTTGGTAATAATATCAATGCTGATAGTGCAGTGAGGATTGGATTATTACCTAAAAAGCTTAAGGGATGTATTGAGTTAGCAGCTAACAGTTCATTGGGTGGTGCTGTAGATTCACTGCTTAACCCGGACAGAGAAGAAAAGGTGAAAAAAATTCTAAAAAAAGTTCATTATATAGAATTATCATCAAACCCGGATTTCAATGATAAATTTGCAGAATATATGTTGTTTAATGATGAATAAATAATTCTTAGACAAAAATATTTCATTTTATCAGTCTGTTAAATTTTTTCTTATTTTTGTACCCCGCAAAAGAAGAGAGATGAGAGATGAGATGCCCAGATGGCAGGGCCGACCGTTAAAAAATTGTCCGGTGGACAATTTTAGGGAGGAGCCAGGTTGCAGGGTTGGCAATTCCGACATCTGGGATGCATTAAATAAATGTCAGATGAGGGATTAGATGCTAAGATGTTCTTTAAACTATAGGAAAATATTATTGCCCAGATGGCGGAATTGGTAGACGCGCTAGTTTCAGGGACTAGTTTTCTTCGGAAAGTGCAGGTTCGATTCCTGTTCTGGGCACAGTAGGAATGGGGATTTATTCCCCATTCTAACTTGTTAAGATGTTCTTTAAACTATAGGAAGATATTATTGCCCAGATGGCAGGGCCGACCGTTAAGAAATTGTCCGGTGGACAATTTTAGGGAGGAGCCAGGTTGCAGGGTTGGCAATTCCGACATCTGGGATGCATTAAATAAATGTCAGATGAGGGATTAGATGCTAAGATGTTCTTTAGACTATAGGAAAATATTATTGCCCAGATGGCGGAATTGGTAGACGCGCCAGGTTGAGGGCCTGGTGACCGGTTTAGGTTGTGCAAGTTCGATTCTTGTTCTGGGCACAAAACTCAAATTGCATATTTCATGCGGTTTGGGTTTTTTTGTTGAATGTTTTTTAATTTTTCATTATTAATCAATATTCAAGGATTGCTAAATATTTTTTAATCAAATGGTTGGTTTTTGTTTCTTGTTTTTGTAAATTTCGATGTTTGCCTCTTTTTTAAATAACATTTTAAAATTATTGTACTTATGAAAACAAAACTTATTATTCCAGCTTTGTTGGTTTTTCTTGCTTTTTCAGCTTGCACACCCAAACCTGAAACCAATGAAAACCAGACCTGTGAAAACCAGGTTTTGGCCGATTCTCTTAACATACAGGCTACCGATGCCTATAATTCTGGCGATGTTCAAAAAGTATTGAATCTTTATGCTGATGATGCGGTCTTTATTAGTCAGGATTTAAGAATAGGTGGCAAAGACTCTTTAGCTGTTGTTTTAGAAACCATGGTTCCGTATATGAGCAATTTCAATCCTGATAAAGGTATAACTACCGTAACAGACAATCTGATATATTACCAGGGATTGTTTACATTCGATTGGAGTAAAGATAATTATTCAGCTATGGGAAAAGGTTTAATGACTACTGTTTATGAAAAACAAGCTGATAATTCATGGAAAATTACACTGGCTATCGAAAACCATGGTGATTTAGTGAAATAATAATCTGTAAAACACAGATTGGTTTCAGTAAGGAAAATTGTGAGAAGTATTGATTGTTTGTAAACCAGAGGTTTCTCTTATTGCAAGTAAGTGAACCTGGTGGGTTTATTATATTCTATTCTCCATTCCAGCCGGCAATCCTTGCCAGTATCCACCACATTGCATATGCTTTCCGGTTGGCAGTGATATG
>JAUWPX010000261.1 GCA_030611395.1 Bacteroidota bacterium
ATTTTTTCTCCATAGACTACAGGGTGTCCATCGGTTTTATAAACTTCAGCCTTATCGGCACCTGTCTTAAGAAGCTGATCAGTTATATATTCCGCAGCCCTGAACATGTCGTTTTTATTATCAGCTTTTGAACTTACTGATGGTATTCTTATAAGATCAAACAGTTCTTCCAGGAATCTTTCCTTATTTTCTTCAATGTAATTTTTAATATTTTCCATAATTCTATTTTTATGTTAGTATTACTTAACCTAATATTTGCTTTTTTTCCAATTAGCTTGCAGCCTTTTCCAGTTTCCTGTACCATTTTTTTCCATATACTCTTACCAGGGCTTCTTTAAGGAATTTGTAAACTGGCATATTTTCTCTTTTTCCAAGAATCCTGGCAGGTTGGCATATAGCCCATTTTTCATAATTAACAGCTTCAAATTCAGGATATTTTTTCTTTCTCACAGGGAATAAATGGCATGATACAGGTTTCCTGAATGTGATTTTTTTCTGTAACCAGGCTTTTTCAATGCCGCATCTGTAAACACCATCCTCCATATAAGTATATGCGCATTCTTTCCCCTCTATCAACGGTGTTACCAAATCTCCATCATCATCCTTAATAAAGGCTCCCTGCTTTTCAACAGCAAGTATTCCTTCTTTCCTGAGATAAGGTTTTATTTTCTGAAAATTTTTCTCAATTTTTTTCCTTTCATCCTCTTCCAGTGGTGCACCCGAATCACCATAGCGACAACAAGCTCCTTTGCATTTTGCAAGGTTGCACACAAACTTTTGGTCCAGCAGGTCAAAACTGATTATTGTATGATCTATCTTTAACAAATCTCCGTTTCTTGAACAATTTATTTAACCAAAATTTTCCCATTCATTTCTTCAGGGATATCCAGTCCCATCATTGTAAGGATTGTTGGAGCTACATCAGCGAGTATTCCATCTTCTACAAATTGATACCGGTCGCTTACAATAATACATGGAACTGGATTCAGAGAATGTGCTGTATTTGGTGATCCATCGGAATTAAGGGCATTATCAGCATTACCGTGATCGGCAATGATCATTACATCATATCCATTCGACCGGGCAGCATCAACAACTTCACCAACACATTCGTCCACAGTTTCAACAGCTTTCTTAATAGCATCATAGACACCTGTATGCCCCACCATATCACAATTAGCAAAATTGAGGCATACAAAATCAACTTCACCTATATTTAGCTCTGTCACAATTTCATCTTTTACTTTATAGGCATTCATCTCAGGTTGCAGATCGTATGTAGCAACTTTAGGGGAAGGGATCAATAAACGTTTCTCATTTTCGAATTCATCTTCCCTTCCTCCTGAAAAGAAGAAAGTAACATGAGCATATTTTTCAGTTTCGGCAATACGGATCTGCTTTTTGTTTTTCTTCGCGATAATCTCTCCAAGGGTATTTGTAATATCCGCTTTGTCAAAAACAACTTTAACCCCTGTAAAACTTTCATCATATTGTGTAAGGGTATAATACTTTAAATCTATTACCGACATACCATACTCCGGTAATTTTTTCTGTGTCAGAGCAATTGTCATTTGCCTGAGGCGATCGGTCCTGAAATTAAAACATATCACAACATCACCTTTTTCAATCAGCGCAACGGGTTTATCATTTTTATCAACACAAACAACCGGTTTTATAAATTCATCAGTAACACCCTCGTCGTATGATTCCTGAATAACCTGGATAATGTTATGCGCCGGTTTGCCTTTTCCTTTCATCATTAAGTCATATCCTTCCCTGATCCTTTCCCAGCGATTATCACGATCCATAGAGTAGTATCTTCCAACCAGACTGGCAATTTTCACAGGTGATCCTTCAAGATATTCAAGCAATTCTTTGATAAAACCTTTCCCGCTTTTTGGGTCGGTATCCCTGCCATCCGTAAGTGCATGAATATAAGCATCTTTAAACACAAATAATGTTGCCATATCGCAAAGCTTATACAAATGCTTTTGTTAAGCATGAACACCTCCATGTCCGACAAGCCCAAGGAAATGTACTTTTTTCCTATTTTCTTTTGCATAAGTAAAAGCTTCAACCAGTTTGGGGTTTCGCATAATTGAATCATCCTGAACAGCATTATTTATACGTACAAAATCCTGAAAAATAATTCTGCCGGCACCAATATTCATATGTCCTACTTCAGAATTGCCCATTTGTCCATCGGGAAGACCAACATTCTCTCCCGAAGTTTGCAGCTTTGAATGAGGATAATTCTCTACTAATCTATCCATATTAGGGGTTTCAGCATGGTAGATTACATCAGCTTTTGATTTATTGCCTATTCCCCATCCATCCAATATCATTAAAAGTGTTTTCTTCTTTATCATAATTCCATTCTGTTAATAATATCAACATTGATCACTCTACATATTTACAATTTGTCTTTTTCAATTATTGCAGGCATTTTTCAAACAAAATACAAAAGTACCCATTTTCCCGTGTTTCGCAATATGAAACCCGGAATCAATTTAAATAAGAAAAATGAATTAAATCTATCTAATGTATTACTGAAAGTTGTTTTATGCCAAAGGTTTTATTGTCTTTCATTATCCGGATAATATACATTCCGTTTTGGTAATTCTCCGTATCAAGAATGTCAAATTGCACACCATTTCTTAAAACCTTACTTTCTATCAGGGCACCAAGGTTATTAAAGATATTTAAAAAATAATCTTCCTGCAATGGTTTGGAAAATAATAAATAAGCTTTTCCCGAACTGGGATTTGGATAAACGCTGAAGCTAAGCTCGCTGATTCCCGAAACAGGATTTGTAATTCCAGTAATTACAGCGCTATTAACAGAAGCAGCCTGGAATATTTCTCCGGTTTCCTCATCCTGAACAAAGGCAACTACAATAAATTCAGCAGGATCAATCTCAGAAGTACTAAACGGCCATGATTCTGAAATTGAAACACTTCCCTGTAAAAGACCGGTTGTTATTGGTGTACCGCCCGGATCGGGCAGCATCTTCCGGATAACATTTTCATATGTTTTATCATCTGCCTCAATCTGGTTTTCAAGTACAACAATATGAAGTGTTACCTCATGATTCGAAGGAACAGACTTTAATGTGTCCACTTTAACATCGATGGATAGTGTAGTTCCATTTAATAATTTGGCATCTAAATTAATTTGCACCTGCGGATCGTTGAGAGATCTTTTGATCATACTAGCTTCCTTCCAAAGATAGACATCCTGATCATCAAATCCCTCGAAATAGAC